>DATFIL010000551.1:0-2611 GCA_035270145.1 Desulfobacter sp.
GGCAAACACATTTTTTCAGGCATCAACAAGCCCTTTAATGTGATGCGTTACCACTCCCTGGCGGTTCAGGAATCGGACCTGCCCGACTGCCTGGAAGTGACGGCCAGAACCCTGGACGGGGAAATTATGGGTATAAAACACAAAACGCACCCCACCCAGGGGGTTCAGTTCCACCCGGAATCTTTCATGACCACCGTGGGAAAACGGCTGATCAGAAACTTTATCAAAGGAGCATGATATGGATTTTACAGATTACCTGAATACCATAGTAAACAGACAGAATCTTACCCAGGACCAGATGGCAGACATGCTGAACACCATTTTTTCGGGACAGACCACCGAAGCCCAGGTTGGCGCATTCATGGCCGCCCTGGCCACAAAGGGGGAGACATTTGAAGAACTGGCCGGTGCGGCCCGGGCCATGCGGACCAAGGCGGTTCGTGTTCAGACCCTTGCCAAAAAAGTCATTGACACCTGCGGCACAGGCGGTGACGCCTCGGGGTCATTTAATATTTCCACCACAACAGCCTTTGTCATTGCAGGCGCCGGCGTAACCGTGGCAAAACACGGTAACCGGTCAGTCACCAGCAAATGCGGGTCTGCGGATGTGCTTGAAGAACTTGGAATTAATTTAAGCGTGGATCCTGAAATTGTGGAAGAGGCCATCAACGAAATCGGCATTGGTTTCATGTTTGCACCCCTGTACCACGGCTCCATGAAGTACGCCATGAAAGCCCGCACTGAATGCAAAATCAGAAGCATTTTCAACATGCTCGGCCCATTGACCAACCCCGCAGCCGCCTCATGCCAAATCCTTGGGGTATATGCACCGGAATTAACGGAAATGTTTGGAAAGGCATTGAATCTGCTGGGTGTGGAAAAGGCCTTCGTGGTCCACGGCCATGACGGCATGGATGAGATGACCACCACAGACCTGACCCGGGTGACGGAACTCAATGACGGCATGGTTAAAACCTATGATGTCGATCCCTTGACCTATTTTGACGAATACGCTGATCCCAAGAATCTTTTGGGCGGCGATGTAAAACACAACGCCGCCATCACCCGGGCCATTCTGTCCGGGGGAAAAGGCCCGAAACAGAATATTGTTCTGCTCAATGCAGGGGCCGGTCTTGTGGCTGCAGATGCCGCCCCCACCATTGAAAAGGGTATTGAGATGGCTTTAAAATCCATTGAAACAGGGGCGGCCATGGAAAAACTTGAGTTGTTGGCAGATTATACCAGAGAAAACGCTTAAATTGTGTTTGAACGCAAAGTCACCCATCTGCGGCGTTGCATAAATTTGCATCTGGGCAACTTTACGTCCAAACACGGTTTTCCGTATGGAAAAGCAAACTGAAAGGGGGATAAATGAAAGGATTTCTCAACGCGGTTGTTGATGTTAAAAATGAAGAAATAAACCAGGCCAAAAGCAAAAAACCCTTAACCGCCATTCGCCATGATGCAGAACATAGGCCGGCACCGGTCTCTTTTGCAGATGCCATGGCAGATTCAACCCATGAAGCGGTGGGTATCATTGCAGAGGTTAAAAAAGCATCGCCTTCCAAGGGGGATATCAGAACCGATATTGACGTGGCCGCCTATGCCAAGGCCTACACCCAAGGCGGGGCAAGGGCCATATCGGTGCTTACGGAATCAAAGTACTTTAAAGGCACGCTGTCCGATCTTGAACTTGTGTGTCAAAACACGGACCTGCCCGTGCTTCGAAAGGATTTTATCTTTTCTGAATACCAGATTTATGAAGCCAAAAAGGCAGGGGCGTCTGCGGTGCTTTTGATCACCACCCTGCTCGAACCGGCCCAGCAGGCAGAACTGATCCTTCTTACCCGGGAACTTGGCATGGAGCCGCTGGTAGAGATCAATTCAGAGTTTGAATTTGAACAGGCATATAAAGCCCAGGCCAGGGTGGTCGGCATTAACAACAGAAACCTTGCCACCCTTGAGGTGGACACAAGTGTGGCAAAACGTGTGGCAAAAATTTTTCCTGATGAAATCATCCCCGTGGAGGCCTCGGGCATTTCCGGTCGCCCGGGCATTGAAGCCGGCATTGAAAACCATATTTTCAATTTCCTTGTGGGAGAAAGTATTGTCCGCTCAAAAGATCCAGCCCGATTTATCAAAACCCTTCTTGGCATTAACGAAAAGGACGACTAACAGCCATGGATCAATTTCCTGCACCGATATGGCAGATACCCGACCAAAGGCACAACGTGTTGGTAAAAATATGCGGCCTGACCCTTGTGGACAATGCCCTTGACTGCGTGAACGCCGGCGCGGATATCATCGGACTCATTTTTTTTGAAAAAAGTCCCCGGCATGTAAGCATAGCCCAAGCCCGGGAAATTGCCCGGGCCCTGCCCCAAGGCGTGCCGGCCTGCGGCGTATTTGTCAACGAAACCTTTGAAACGATAATGCAGACCGTTTCTGCCTGCGGGCTTGAAATCGTACAGCTGCACGGCGCAGAGACACCTGAACTTGCAGACCGCTTATCAGCGCAAAACCTTGTGGTAACCAAAGCTTTTTTTGCAGCAAGGCCCCCTAAGCTTTGTGAGACGGAAAAATACAAATCCGCGGATTTTTGTCTGGCCGA
>DATFIL010000552.1:0-3127 GCA_035270145.1 Desulfobacter sp.
TTTAATATGTCTTGATAAAACAGTTCCGGCGAATCTTCTATGCCGTGTTCTTTTTGTAGTCTGTTCCCCGGCGCGGCCAATCCCCCGTCACTGATTCGGGTGTTGCCGCCCGTGATTTTCATTTTTTCGAAAACAATGACCGAGGCACCTGCTGAGCGGGCCTCAATTGCCGCACTGCAACCGGCTACGCCGCTTCCTATTACAACAACGTCTGTTTGTTCATCCCATGTAATCATTTTATTTTCCTTAAAAACACCTCGCAATTTTAGGGCCATGTGGTAACTTTTAAAAGTTACCACATGGCCCTTATTGTGTTGTGCTCAAAGTAATTTTATTCAAAATTAAGGTTGACATTATTTTGATCACAAACTAATAAATAAGGATCACTCTGTACAGTTAAACGTATTTCAGAAGGCAACTATATATAATATTTTTGTACTTTTCTACTTAATTTTAGTGTGGTTTGAATACTAAATATACCCCTTATAACGCCAGGATTCTGATGTATGTATTTTTTCTCAGGCAAGTCTGCATTAAACAACGGAGCCGGCTTTTGGCTTAGGAAGAATTTTATAAAAATTGAAATATTTTGAATCAATTGTTTGTTTTCAACAAAATTTAAAAGCATTGAATGGAAAGTTTACAAAACAGCGACAACGTAAGTGATCTTGTACTTGCTGCCTTGCGAAAAATCATGCGGTCCATTGACCTGCACTCCAAATCCCTTGTTAAACGTTTCGGCCTGACCAGTCCCCAGTTGATCGTTTTGCGGGAAGTCAACGCAAATGGCCAGGTTACAGCAGGTGAAATTGCCCGTGCCGTCAGTTTAAGTCAGGCAACCATTACCGGTATTTTTGAGCGCCTTGAAAAAGGCGGCCTGATTACCCGGAAAAGAAGCCGTAATGATCGAAGACAAATTTTGGTGCAACCCACCTTAGAAGCCACAAGGCGTTTAGCAGGGGCTCCTCCCTTGATGCAGGAATCTTTTGTTGACGCCTTTGACGAACTGCAAGACTGGGAAAAATCCATGATTCTGTCATCCCTGCAGCGGCTGGTTTCCTTGATGGATGCCCAAGATATTGACGCAGTATCTCTTCTGGCAGCCGAATCATCGGAGACTCCCAAGGAGAATAACCCTTCGAAAACACCAAATTTGAAACCGTAAAATTCCTGGGCCATGCCGGCAAATGGAGAAAATAAAAATGAAAAAAATTGTTATTGAAAATCTTTATAAAATTTTCGGGCCAAATCCTGAAGTTGCCTTGAAAATGCTTAAAAAAGGATATTCAAAGGATGAGATCATGGAAAAGACCCGCCATGGTATTGGTGTGGCCGATGCATCCTTTAAGGTCAATCAGGGTGAAATCCTTGTGGTTATGGGATTATCCGGCAGCGGTAAATCAACGTTGGTGCGGTGCATCAACCGGTTAATCAACCCGACTTCCGGGCGGGTCCTGGTTGACGGCGAGGATATTACCCGCCTGAATAAAAAAGAACTCAGGCATTTTCGACAAAAACATTTTGGCATGGTATTTCAAAATTTTGCCCTTTTCCCGCATCGAACAGTCCTGCGCAATGTAGAATACGGATTGGAAGTGCAGGGCATAACTCCTGAAGACCGGCGTAAAGCGGCAATGCAGGCGATCGAACAAGTGGGTTTAAAAGGCTGGGAAGATTCCCTGCCGGATCAGCTTTCCGGAGGTATGCAGCAGCGTGTCGGCCTGGCCCGGGCATTGGCCCTGGATGCCGATATTATGCTGATGGACGAGGCGTTTAGTGCCCTGGACCCCCTTATCAGACGGGATATGCAGGATGAGTTGCTTGATCTGCAGGAGAAAATGCAGAAAACCATCGTTTTTATCAGCCATGACCTGGATGAAGCCATCAAGCTCGGGGACCGTATTATTTTAATGAAAGATGGTGTTATTGTTCAACAGGGAACCGCTGAAGATATTCTGACAAATCCGGCCGATGAATATGTGGCCAGTTTTGTGGAAGATGTGGACATGACAAAAGTACTCACTGCTGAATCCGTGATGAAAAAAAGTGGGATCATGGCTTATTTAAAAACAGACGGCCCCAGGGCTGCGCTGCGTAAAATGCAACAGGCTGGAATTTCATCTGTTTTTGTACGCGAAAAAGGCAAATGCGTAGGCATTGTTACTGCTAAAAACTGTAAAAAGGCAGCTGATAGAGGAGAAAAAACACTGCACGCCATTTTGGAAAAAACAATTCACAAAGTCGCGCCTGATGTACCGGCCAATACACTTTTTTCCATGCTCGGTGATGAAAACCAGCATCCAGTGGCTGTGGTCGACGAAAATGATCATTTGCTCGGTGTGATTGTTGTCGGCCTTTTAATGTCCAGACTGGCTGAAACCATGAAACCTGAAATCAACGGATCTGCAAGCGAAAACGTTTGAAGATCTGTTGCAAATGTATGAATTTCAAGGAGAAATAAATATGATGCAGTTTCCAGAAACCATTGATATTCCCTTAGATATGTGGGTGGATGCCGCCATGGACTGGGTGCTTATCACCTTTAGCGGTTTTTTTGATTTGTTGGGACAAATCATTCTCTACATTATGATATATATTGAAAAATTCTTTGTATGGCTTCCCTGGCCTGTTCTAATTATCGGGGTGGGGATTTTGGCATGGCGGGTTACGGGACGCTGGTATTCCGGCCTTTTGATGGCTGCCATGCTGTTTTTTATTGGTGCCCTCGGACTTTGGGAATTGGGTATGATGACGCTGTCCCTTGTTGTGGCCTCCGTGCTGATTTCACTGTTCATCGGCATCCCCCTTGGTATTGCCATGGCCAGCAGCAACCGGTTTGAAGCCGTTCTAAAACCAATTCTGGACGGCATGCAGACCATGCCCAGTTTTGTCTACTTGATCCCGGCCCTGATGCTGTTCGGTCTGGGCAAGGTACCGGCGCTTTTTGCAACGATCATCTACGCTGTTCCCCCGGTAATTCGCCTGACTAATGTCGGCATCAGGGAAGTATCCCCCAGTGTTATCGAGGCCGCTCACGCGTTTGGTTCCAGCTATTGGCAGATTTTGTTCAAGGCCCAGTTGCCGCTGGCCAGGCCCACCATCATGGTCGGTATCAACCAGACAACAA
>DATFIL010000553.1:0-3162 GCA_035270145.1 Desulfobacter sp.
CCAAGGCCCTGGCACCGGTCTGGGACCATTATGATGCCCATTACTTTATTATGGCCACGGGTATTGTGGTGCGCACCATTGCCCCCCTGATTCAAGATAAAACAAAAGACCCTGCCGTGGTGTGCGGGGATGAGGCCGGTCGTTTTGTGATCAGTCTGGTCTCAGGCCATATTGGTGGCGCCAATGACCTGGCCGTCATGCTTTCGGATATACTGGGGGCAACGCCTGTGATCACTACGGCTACGGATGTCAATCTGGTGCCGGCCATTGATGTGATTGCCCGGGACCAGGATCTTTATATCGAAAATCAAGCAGCCATTAAACATGTGAGCATGGCCTTTATCAAGGGGGACCCCCTGCCGGTTCATGATCCGTTTCATCTGGTGTCACCGCACTTGCCGTCCGTGCTCATGGAAGATCCTTCTTTATTTAGTTCTGAAAAATCCGGAATATGGGTGGATTATACGGTCCGCGATCTTCCGGAAAAAGTTTTGGTGCTTAGGCCTAGAATACTTGTGGCGGGCATGGGGTGTCGAAGGGGCGTGACTCGGCAGGAACTTGAAGATCATTTACAGCAGGTTTTTCAAACCCATCGATTCAGCGTGAACAGCCTGTCCAAAATCGTATCCGTGGATCTTAAAGCGGATGAACCCGGGCTTCTGGCGCTTGCCCGAACCTTAAACGTGCCCATTGAATTTTATACAAGGGACGAACTGGAGCAGGTGAAGACAGTGCCCAATCCCTCTTCCCTGGTGAATAAACATATAGGCGTGAAAAGCGTATGCGAAGCAGCAGCCATGCTGGCAACGGGCAGGACTTGTCTGTTAACACCGAAAATAGCCGGTAGGACAGTAACAATTGCCCTGGCGGAAATACCCTTTACATCGTAGGTACAGGTCCCGTAATGCCGGATCATATGTCCGGCCGGGCCTGCGTCCTGATTTCATGCGGTGATACAGTTTTTTAATTGCTCTGACTAAAACAAACGAATATATTGAAAGCAGTGGTGGTTATTGTAAAAAATTGAGGACGTATGGGGGATAAATAAAATGAATGCTCAACCACAGAAAAAGCCCCGGATAACACAGGAAGAGTACCTTGAACTTGAGAAGACTTCGGAAATCAAACATGAGTATTTTAATGGCGAGATTTTTGCCATGACGGGCGGCAGCTTGAATCACAACCGGATAAGCAGAAATATTGACCGAAAACTTGGAAATCAGCTTGAGGGATCACCGTGCGAAAATTTTGTGGGTGATATGCGTGTCAAGATTCAAGGGAATGAAAAATACACTTATCCCGACATTACGGTTGTTTGCGGAAACATTGAGCTGGAAAAAATAAAAGGGGTAGAGACATTGCTGAATCCCATTGTCATCATGGAGATTCTCTCAGAGTCCACTGAGGCATACGACCGGGGAACAAAATTCCGCCATTACCGGCTTATCTCCTCTCTTCAGGAGTATATCCTTGTTTCTCAGGATCATTGCCTTGTGGAGCTTTACCGCCGCGGGGATAACGACATCTGGCAGATATTAAGCCCATGCACGGATATGAATAAATCCGTCTTCATAGCATCCGCTGACTGCGAGCTGCTGCTTTCAGATATCTATTACCGGGTTGAATTTGTAAATTAGGAGTCAGCGCGTATGCGAAGCAGCAGTCATGCCGGCAGCGGGCGGAATTTGTCTGTTAATAGCGAAAACAGCCAACCGGACGGTAACAACCCTTGCCCTGGCGGCAATACCCTTTACATCGTAGGCACAGGACCTGGCAGGGCCGACCATATGTCTGAGCGGGCACACCGGGTGCTGGCAACCTGTGATATTGTGGTGGGGTACAAGACCTATCTTGAACTGATCGAAGATGTGATCAAGGACAAGAAGATCCTGACCACAGGTATGACCAAGGAGGTGGACCGGGTTCAGGCCGCCATTGATGCCGCCCTTGACGGCCACGTCTGTGCCCTGGTTTCCGGTGGGGATGCAGGCATCTACGCCATGGCCGGTCTGGTTTTGGAAATGCTGGCGCTTAAAAAAATTGCCTGCAATACCGGCGAAAAGGGTAGCCTGTATGTTGAGGTGGTGCCGGGTATCCCGGCGCTTGCTGCCGGTGCCGCGCTGTTGGGCGCGCCGTTGACCCATGATTTTGCAACTGTCAGCCTCAGCGATCTGCTCACTCCCTGGCATATCATTGAAAAGCGCCTGGATGCCGCAGCCGCTGCTGATTTTGTTATCAATATTTACAACCCCAAAAGCAAAAAACGCGACTGGCAGCTCAACCGGGCCATGGAGATTATGCTTAAGTATCGGTCAGGCACCACCCCGGTGGGTATTGTCACCGGCGCCATGCGGGACAACCAGAAGGTAGCGTTATGTGCCTTGCAGGATCTGGATAAGGCCGATGTGGGGATGCAAAGCATCGTGATTGTGGGAAACAGTTCCACCTTTATTTATAATGATCTAATGATCACCCCCCGGGGGTACAGCAAAAAATATGAGATATGAGTGAAAATTTAAAAAAGGCAAAATGTATCGCTGTCCTGGGTACAGGTTCTGATGTGGGCAAAAGTGTGGTGGCCACAGCTCTTTGCCGGATTTTTTCCGACCGTGGGTATACGGTAGCCCCTTACAAGGCACAGAATATGTCCAATAATTCAGGGGTTACCCCGGAAGGCCTTGAAATGGGCCGGGCCCAGATTGTCCAGGCCGAAGCCGCCCGCATTGCCCCCCATGTGGACATGAATCCGGTGCTGCTCAAGCCCGTGACCCAGATCGGCTCCCAGGTGGTGCTGCTGGGAAGGGTGCATAAAGATCTGTCCGCTGCTGAATATTATCGGGAAAAGGCACAGCTATGGGATACGGCCTGCGGTGCCCTGGACCGCCTGCGCGCCGCCAATGAGGTGGTGGTGCTGGAAGGAGCCGGCTCCTGCGCTGAAGTCAATCTCATGGCACGGGATATCGTAAATCTGAAAATGGCCGCCTATGCCAAGGCACCGGTGATTCTCACCGCTGATATTGACCGGGGCGGGGTGTTTGCGCAGATCGTGGGCACCCTGACTTGTCTGAACAAGGCTGAACAGGATCTGATCGCAGGCTTTATCATCAATCGGTTCCGGGGTGATATCGCGTTATTTAAAGAGGGCGTGGACTGGATCGAAAA
>DATFIL010000554.1:0-3680 GCA_035270145.1 Desulfobacter sp.
CAATGCAGACGGTTTTTCCTGAAATACCCAAAGGAACAAGGGGGACAACAGCGGCCAGACAATCGGTATTATAGCCTTTTAACACGCCGTTTTCATTAACTATGGTGTTTACGGCACCAATGGCTCGGGCTAGGGGGTCGATCCAATCAATATGTGCCATAATGGATTCCTTGAAAGGAATGGTCACAGACGCGCCCTGGATATCCAGCGTGCGCACAGCCTGTACCGCTTTGGCTGCATCCTGCACCTCAAAAGCAAGATATACGGCATTGATGCCTTTATTTTTAAACGCTGCATTATGAATTACGGGGCCTTTAGAGTGTCTGGCAGGATTTCCAAATACACAATATAACCGTGTGGCAGCGTCAATCATTGTAATATCTCCTGTTTCTCCAAAATCGGGTACGACCCCAACACCTTTAAATACAAAGCCTGGCTTCGAATCTGTTCAATGGTTTGAAACACAATTTCATCTTGGATGTGTCCTTCAATGTCCATGAAAAAATGATAGCTCCAGTTATAGTGGCGCGTAGGTCTGGATTCGAGTTTAACCATATTCAGGCCTGCTCGGTTTATAGGCGAAAGCGCCCTGAAAAGGGCACCCGGCGTATGATTCGTAGCAAACATGATAGAGGTTTTATCATTTCCTGTTCTTTCCGGACGATCTCCCCCAATCACAAGAAACCGCGTAATGTTGCCGGCACGGTCCTGTATTTGTGATGCCACCGGCAGCAGCGTATAAAAATGAGCCGCTTTGCCCGATGCAATGGCGGCAATCTGTTCATCCTTTGAGGCCATAAGTGCCGCATTTGATGTGGAAGTAGTCTCCATGACTATGGCATGGGGCAGGTGTTTCTTCAACCAGTTTTTACACTGCGCAATGGCTTGCGGATGTGAGTAAACGGTTTTAACGTCTTTGAGTTCCCCTGTAATTGACAACAGATCATGGGACACGGACTCATAGTGCTCTGCCGTAATATGGATATCAAATTCGGCAAATAGATCAAGGGTATAGTTAACAGCACCTTCAATGGAATTTTCAACGGGAACAATGCCATAATAAAGCTCCTTTCGTTTAATATTGTTGAAAATATCAAAAAAACCGGGTTGTTCTACAAATTCCCCGCAGTGTCTGAAATAATGAAGGGCGGCTATATGGGAATGACTGGCAACAGGCCCCAAATAACCAATGGTTTTAGGCTTCTGGATTTCCCTTGTGGCCGTAATGACCACATTGAAAATATACTGGATCAAACTTTCGTCCGCAGGGCCGGGATTCAATCGGGAAAGCCGGTCAATCACCATGCGTTCCCGGGTCCGGTCCAGAATCTGACTGCCTTTTTGTTTTTTAATCGCCCCGACTTTCTTACCGATCTCAAGGCGTTGGTTTATCAATTCAAGAATGCGCTCATCAATGCGGTCAATTTCCTCACGAAGCGGCGACAGTGAGGAAGGGCTACCCCCGGTTTGTTTTTGATTTTCTTTCTCCTCGATCTCACGGTCTGTCATGTTAATTTCCTTTTTTATTATTAGCTTTAAATAAAAAAACCGCCTCAGGCCTTGCCTGCTGCGGTTTTAGTGATTTTAGTTAAATTTATGGGAAAATCAGTAGTCCACAGGCAGGTTGTCCTTTCTATAAAATCGAGTGCTAAAGTAGAAATTTTCGTTTCTAAAATTCATTATTGTTTCCCTTATATTTTTTTAAAACTTTATACGTCGAATCTGTTTCTGTCAATAGATTCAAGCTGTCAAATTTTGGATTATAAAATTTTAAATGCCTGGTACGGCGAAAATCAGGCTTCTTCTACCGGTTTAATAATAAACGACTGAATCCGGTTGCCATCCATGTCTTCGACCGAAAAGAGCCATTTATTCATGCGGATGGACTCTCCGGGTTTGGGAATACGCTCCACAAGCTCAAGAAAAAATCCCGAGACCGTGTCGTAGTTTGCAGATTCGGGAATACCCAAGTGCAACTCTTTGTTGAGATGATATATATCTGTTCTGCCTAACACCAACCACTTGTTCCCTTTAAGCTTGACAATGTCCGGTGTATTTTTATCGGACTCGTCGGCAATTTCGCCAAAAATTTCTTCAACCACATCCTCAAGGGTGACAATACCGGATACGCCACCATATTCATCAACCACAACAGCCATATGGCTTTTTTTTGCCTTAAAGGCTTTAAGCAGTGAATCCAGTTTTTTTGATTCCGGTATGAAATACGGCTTTTTCATAATCGATTTGATATCAAGACTACCTAGAGGCGCATCGGAACCTTTATTTTCCAGGTATCTTGAAAATAAATCCTTAATATGCAGAATCCCTACAATATTATCTATGTTATCCTCAATTACCGGAATACGTGAAAACCCTGTTTTTAGAACGCCTGGAATATCCAAACCTTCGGCTACATCCACCACAAACATGTCTGCCCTGGGTGTCATAATTTCAGAACAATACGTATCATCAAATTCGAAGATGTTGGTGATATATTCCCGTTCTTCCTCCTTTATTTCCCCTTCCCCTTCCACCACTTCCACCATGGTCATCAGTTCATCTTCGGTCACGGTTTCCTGGGAATTGTAGATGGTGCCGTGCAGTTTAGGTATGAAATTAAGAACAAAGATCAAAGGCCATAGCATTTTTGACAACCAATATATGGGATATATGACTGCCCTTGAAACCACGACATTGTTGTGGGTGGCAAAGGATTTCGGAAAGATTTCCCCAAAAACAAGAATTAAAAGTGTCATGACGCCGGTGGCAATCCCCACGGCATTGGACTGAAAATAACCCATGGCAAGGGATGTGGCAAGGGATGATGCACCAATATTTACCAGGTTATTGCCTATGAGGATGGTGGTTAAAAGGGTGTGGGAAGCTTCCTTCATCTCCAGGATAAGCCGGCCGGACTTTGAACCATCTTTGGAAATATGAAAGGCTTTGACTTTGGATATGGAAAAAAGCGCTGTTTCAGACATTGAAAAAAAGCCTGACAAAAAAAGACAGACATATAACAGGATTAATTCGAAACTCATAAACGAAAATATTCCCTAATAATTTAACATGTTAAGATATAAACAATCTAATCGTTTTTACCTGAATTTGTTAAACAGGTACTTTTGCTATCGGCAAATAAACTTTGTTTTTTTGCCTCGTGTTTGTGAATCAGGTTAAATACAATGGCTGCCGTTCGTTTTGGTGCGCCCTGAAAACCTAATCGCCTGCGGACTTGATGGAGTTGCTGTTTATGATTCTCAAGTTCAGGTATCATTGACAAGACGGTTTCACTGATGGTTGCGGCATTGGCGGCGTCCTGGATCAGCTCAGGCATCACCTGGCGGCCGACAATCAGATTGGCAAGCCCGATGTATTTGGTTTTCACAAGTAGCTGTGCAAGCCGGTGGGCCACAACGGACATTTTATAGATTATAACAGTGGGAACAAAATTTAAAGCCGCTTCCAGCGTGACCGTTCCCGATGCGGCAATCAAAAGGTGGGCCTGGTCAAAAATCTGTTTTGGCCGCCCTGTTACAATCCGGCATAAATCACGGTTTGGATGGTGAAAAACAATATGCTGAATGCGTTCTTCATGCTGTCTAATACCGGATGAAATAAGAAATCTTAAATGGGGATATTTTTTTTTAATCATACCGGCGGAATCCAGCATGACAGGA
>DATFIL010000555.1:0-3444 GCA_035270145.1 Desulfobacter sp.
AACCACCATATCAAGCCTGACATTATTGCCGCATCCGGGGCAGACACAAAGAAAAATATTGTGTTTACCAATGACCCCAAAGAGGCTGTCAAAGGTGCCGATGTTGTGTATACCGATGTATGGGCCAGTATGGGTGAGGAAGACGAGCTTGAAGGCCGGCTTAAGACGTTCGAGGGATTCCAGGTCAATGAGGCATTGCTTAAAGGTGCCAGGAACGATTGTCTGGTGCTTCACTGCCTGCCGGCCCACAGGGGTGAGGAGATTTCCGAATCTGTTCTTGAAGCAGCAAATGCGGCGTTCTGGGATCAGGCGGAAAACAAGCGGCATATGCATAAAGCCATTTTGGAGTGCTTGATTTTAGGTTGAAAGAGAAGAACTAAGGCCCATGATCAGAATTAAATCTGCCACAGATGCGCCGGATTTTAAGTTGCCATCAAGGCACGCCAACGGAAGCATATTGGAATATGTGTATCCTCTGGCGTAACGCCGAGGGCGGCTTAAAAGACAAGTAGATGGGGCGATTTTATTTTGACCATGGGTCCTAAATAGGAAGAAAAATAATGAGTGAAAAACTATGGGGCGGTCGGTTTATCGAATCCACGGATAAGCTGATGGAGTCTTTTAACGCGTCCATAGACGTGGATAAACGCCTCTATGAGAGCGACATAAAAGGCAGCCAGGCCCACCTTGAAATGATGGAAAAACAGGGGATTATCTCATCAGAAGATGCCGAAACCCTTGTCCAGGGGCTGGATACGGTAAAGACCCGGATTGATAACAATGAAATGGCATTCACCGACGCCCTGGAAGACATCCACATGCATGTGGAGGAAAATCTAGGCGATGTCTGTGGTACTGTGGCCAAAAAACTGCATACGGGCAGAAGCCGTAATGACCAGGTGGCGCTGGATGTGCGCATTTATCTTAAGGAAGAGACCTTAACCCTTATCCAGATGCTTAAAGATTTCCAGGCCGCTCTGGTGACCCTTGCCGATGCCAACAAAAACACAGTGATGCCCGGATATACCCATATGCAACGGGCCCAGCCCATATTGCTTGCCCATCACATGTTGGCATATTACCAGATGTTCAAGCGGGATGTGGGTCGTCTGGAGGATTCCCTGGAGCGCCTGGATGTGATGCCCCTTGGCTCCGCTGCCCTGGCCGGCACCACCTTTCCCATTGACCGGGAATATACCTGTCAGGTTTTAGATTTTTCCCGGGTATCGGAAAACTCCATGGACGCTGTGTCTGATCGTGATTTTATCATGGAATTCATTTCCCATGCGTCCATCTGCATGATTCATCTGTCCCGGTTGTCCGAGGAGCTGATTTTATGGTCCACATCGGAATTTGCCTTTATCACCATTTCCGATGCCTTTACCACAGGTTCTTCCATCATGCCCCAGAAAAAAAATCCGGATGCGTGCGAACTTGTCAGGGGCAAGACAGGGCGTGTGGTGGGCAATCTTATGGCCATTTTAACCGTCATGAAATCATTGCCCATGGCCTATAACAAGGACATGCAGGAAGACAAGGAACCCTTATTTGATACCGTTGATACCTTAAAAATATGCCTTGATGTGTATACCCGCATGCTGGCTCATATTGATGTGCATAAGGACCGGATGCGCACTGCCTGTATGACAGGTTTTTTAAATGCAACGGATTTTGCCGATTACCTGGTCAACAAGGGTATTGCTTTTCGAACGGCCCATGGTATTGCCGGCAAGGCCGTAAATTTTGCCATGGGGCAGGGTAAGGAACTGGGTGATTTAAGTCTTGAGGATATGCGTTCTTTCAGTGATCTCATTGAAAAGGATATTTATGATTTCATCAGCCTGGATGCCATGGTGGCCCGACGCAACTCCCATGGTGGAACCGGATTTGACAAAGTATCCGCGGCTGTGGATGCGGCCAAAAAGGAGCTTGGCAGTTGAACCGGATATTTCAGTGTGTCGTATTATGTCTTTTTTTTGTCCTTTTGGGCGCAGGCATATTTTTCCTGGCACCGGGATGCGGTAAAAAAGGACCCCCCGTGCCCCCGACTAAGGACGCTGGCGCTGCTGCTGATATTCCTGCCGCCCCCACAGGCTTGAAATACACGCTCAAGGATCGTGATCTGACCCTTTCATGGACCTGTGCCGCTTTGCAGAATCAGGAACAAGGACCAAGGGTCGAAGGGTTTGAGGTGTTCATGGCCACCAAACCCCTGGCCGGCTGCCAAGGATGCCCCTTTGTGTTCAAATCCCTGGGCGTGGTTCCCATGCCCAGGAAAAACTTTTTATACACCCTTGATCAGGATCTTCATTATTATTTCAGGGTCCAGACCCTGGGGCGTGACAACATAAAAAGTAAGGTATCGGATACCCTTTATATTGAATTCCCCTGATTCCTTACCTCTGACACCTGCATTTTTAAGCATCGGCGCCAATGTGGGAAATAAGCTTGCCAACATTGGCCTGGCCATCAGGCGTCTTGGGGCAACAGACGGCATTTTTATAGAGACCCTGTCAAAATTTTATAAGACAGCGCCCCAGAATTATACGGATCAGGACTGGTTTGTGAATGCAGCCATTAAAATTACCACGGTGTATTCTCCAGAACAGCTTTTAGAGGTACTGCAAACCATTGAAAGAGAGCTGGACCCGGATGGTAAACCCTTCAAATTTGGTCCGCGCAGGATTGATCTGGATATTATTTTTTACGGCCAAAAGGTGATGCGCACAGCGACGCTTGTGCTTCCCCATCCCAGAATACATGAACGCGCTTTTGTATTAAAACCCCTTTGTGACATAGATAAAAATCTGGTTCACCCGGTAAACGGCTTGACCGTGGGTGAACTGTTTGAACAAATTAAAACAGATGAACGCCAGGCAGTGATTGCCCTGGCCAAGGAGGAGACCCGTGAAATTTTTTATTGATACAGCCAATATTGAACAGATCAAGGATGCCAATGATATGGGCATGGTGGATGGTGTGACCACCAATCCTTCCCTGATTGCCAAAGAAGATGGTGAGTTCAAAGATATCATTGCACAGATCTGCAACATTGTGGATGGTCCCGTTTCCGCAGAAGTAATTAGTCTGGCGTATGATGGCATGGTGTCCGAGGCCCGGGAACTTGTAAAAATTGCCGATAATATTGCCGTGAAAATTCCCATGACCGTGGAAGGGCTTAAGGCGGTTAAAACATTATCTGCCGAAGGCATTAAAACCAATGTAACGTTGGTGTTTTCTGCGCTCCAGGCCCTGATGGCGGCCAAAGCCGGTGCAACCTATGTCTCTCCTTTTGTGGGTCGCCTTGACGATCTGGCCCAGGAAGGTATGGGGATCATCGAAGAAATTGTCGAAATTTTTACCAATTATGATTTTGATACCCAGATTATTGTGGCATCCGTGAGAAGCCAGCTTCATGTCCTGCAGTCTGCCTTGATGGGGGCG
>DATFIL010000556.1:0-2960 GCA_035270145.1 Desulfobacter sp.
TATTTTCTTTCTCATCAATGACGAACTGGTTGCGCCTATGCTGAACGGCAGTATTCTGCCCGGCATTACCCGTTTTTCAGTTATTGATCTGGCCAAAAAATGGGGCATGAAGGTCAGTGAGCGTAGAGTCAGTATAGATGAGGTCATTGCCGCTTATGACAATGGCACATTGCAGGAAGTTTTTGGCTCCGGGACCGCTGCTGTTGTTTCCCCTGTGGGAGAGATCCGCTATAAAGACCGGGTCATTAAGATCGGTGACGGCAAGCCCGGTGACACCTGCATGAAATTTTATAATACCCTGACCGCCATTCAGTACGGCAAAGCCGAAGATACCGAAGGCTGGATTGAAGTGGTAGAGTAATTGGAGATCGTATGGCTAAAAATAACGAAGAGACCCATGTCGGCGTTCGGATAAAGCGCGCCAGACTGGACAAAAAAATCAGCCTGGACGCCATGGCCAATGAAACCGGGCTGTCAAAAGATGTCATCAAGAAAATCGAAAGCGGAGAGCAGCGTCCGTCGGTGGGAACGCTGCTCCAGCTCTCACGCACCCTTCAACTGGATTCAGGTTATCTGCTCAAGGATCCGGATGATTCCGTGGAAGCCCGGGCCGAGGCCTATACCAAGCGCACGGATCATTATGCGTATACGCCCTTGTGTTCCGGCGCTGAAAATAACCATTTAAAGGCATTCCGCATCGTTGTAGAAGCGGGTGAACGCCATGAAGGGGTTGAATTTCAGCACGAGGGCGAAGAGTTTGCCTATGTGCTGAACGGCGAAGTTGAAATTCAGGTGGGGGATCATATCAATACCTTGAAAACAGGCGAATCCCTTCATTTCAATTCCGGGATCAAGCATGACCTGCGCAATATCGGTGAAAATGATGCCGAACTGATTGTGGTGGTCTATGCGCCTTGAGTTTGTTTTTTGAAAAAGGAGAGATCATGTTATTCAAGTTAACCGATGAACAGGTGATGATCCAGAATATGGTGCGTGAATTTTCACGCAAAGTGGTTGCCCCCACGGCTGCTGAACGGGATAAAACCAAGGCGTTCCCCTCCGACAATTTAGAACAGATGGGGGAGCTTGGACTGATGGGTATGATGGTACCCGAAGAATTTGGCGGGGAAGCTGCCGATGCTGTTTCCTATATACTGGCCCTGTCCGAGATCGCATATTCCTGCGCGTCTACCGCCGTGGTGATGTCGGTCCAGAATTCCATTGTGTGCGAATCGCTCAATAAATTCGGCAGCAAAGAACAAAAGCAGGAATTTCTTGTGCCCCTGGCCTCCGGGGAGATCATCGGCGCGTTTGCCCTGACCGAACCCGAGGCAGGGTCTGATCCGGTGACGCAAAGCACCACAGCCGTAAAGGACGGCGATGATTACGTGATTAACGGTACCAAACGTTTTATCACTTCCGGGGAAAACTGCGCTGTGGTCCTTGTTACGGCCAAAACGGACGAAAGCAAGGGACATAAAGGTATCTCCTGTTTTATTGTACCTAAGACAACACCTGGTCTGATCGTGGGTCACCATGAAGACAAAATGGGGCTGAGGGCATCGGACACCACAGACCTGATTTTTGAAAATTGCCGGGTGCCGGCCGCCAACATTTTAAGTAAGGAAGGGGATGGGTTTAAAATCGCCATGTCCGGCCTGGACAGCGGCCGGATTGGTATTGCCGCCCAATCCATTGGCGTGGCCCAGGCCGCCTTTGATGCCGCAATCAAGTATGCCCGGAAACGCAAGCAGTTCGGCGTGGCCATCACCAAACACCAGGCCATTCGTTTTCAGATTGCGGATATGGCCACAAAAATTGAGGCAGCCCGGCAGTTGATTCTTTCTGCGGCGTCCATGAAGGATCGGGGCGAAAAATTCACCCGGGAAGCCTCCATGGCCAAACTGTTTGCCTCTGAAATGGTACAGGAGGTCACGGCCTGGGCCATCCAGATGCACGGGGGATACGGGTTTACCAAAGATTACCCGGTGGAACGGTTTTACAGGGACGCCCGGGTATTTACCATCTACGAAGGCACCAGTGAAATTCAGCGCATTGTCATTTCAAATGCAGCGCTCAAGGATAAGCGAAAATTATGATTTAAATTAGGATAATGGTTGGAGATATAGAACGAAAAATTGTAACTTTATGGGATATCTGATCGATGAATAAAAAAGCAATTCCGGCGGGGCTGGTCTTATTGACGGTTCTTTTTGTTATTTCATCCTGTTCCACACGCGGGGTTCATGATAAATACTCTGGCGCAACGGAACAGCGACTTGTCACCCACAGCCTGGATAAACTGGTTTCCATGCTGCCGGAAAATGATTTCATGCCGTTCAAAGCGCAAAAAATATACGTGGAATGTCATTTCCTGGAAAAAAAGACACCACTGGCGTACGCCCTGAAACGGATTGAGATGGAATTTATTCAAAAGTATGGTTGTACGGTCGTTGACTCACCGGAATCGGCGGATGTGATATATGATTTCTTTTTCACGGCCCTGGGTACAGATCAGGACCATCTGGGGTTCAGCACACCCGAACTCATACTCCCGGGTGTGGGATCCGTCAGTATAGACTTGATTGCCTTGGATATGTACCATGGCGTATCAGAGCTATATTATTACATCACAGAGCCGGATGTCGGAAAAGTATCCAGGGGGGATCGCATTCGTTCCATTATACGAACGGACAAGTTAGCTCTGCCCATTATCTCTATTCCCATATCCACATTAAAATAATCTACTGATCTAATGACCCCCTGACCAAAGGCGGGAAAAAGGCTTATAAAGCACTTTTTCCCGCCTTTGGTGTTTTCCTGGGCCGTTTTTTTTTGGAGGCCTTAGGATGATTATGCCTGGGCGGCAGCCACGCCCCTGTCAAATGCATCCATGTTCAAGGGAATAATTTTTGCTTTGGCGGCAAATTCTTCCTGAATGCATTTTTTCAAAAGATCCA
>DATFIL010000557.1:0-7624 GCA_035270145.1 Desulfobacter sp.
CAGGCCGGCACCCACGCCTGTGGTGGAAAAAGATGACGGCGCGGTCGTTATGCCTCAATCCGATGCGATTTTAAACACACCAAAACCAGCGCCAAAATCAAAGCCGGAGCCTGAGTTTAAACCGGCGCCTGATGTCCGCTCTCCGGTTTTATCGGATGAGCCCCGTATCAAAAACAATCGGCCTGGTGCGCTTGTGCTTGGATCGGCCAGGGGGTTTGAGGAAAATGATATGGAACAGATCCGGATCGGTCTGGAACAGCAGTTTGGTATTCATGTTGCTGCTACCGTCGGCATCCATTTTGATTTCGATGAAGACCAGGACCAGATAGCAGCCCATGCCAAGGATTTGGGCCAGGGGCCTTTGATCGTGCTTCAGGAGGTCTGGCAACCGCCCATCCGTGGACTGCTCTATTTTTTTGTTCAAATTCGTGAGATGTTTTCTGATTCCCCCCTGTGGATTGTAATGATTCAGACAATGGATCAGGGTGAAAAAGATGTGGTGCCTTCTGATGTAAATTTTCAGGTGTGGAAGAGTGCCGTAAACCAGCTTAACGATCCCCTGATGGTCATTGAACGGTGGGTGTCGTCATGATGGCATTGCCTGAATTTGCCGTTTTAGGGCACCCCAACGAGGGAAAATCCTCGGTGGTGTCCACCCTGACCGAGGACGACCGTATCCAGGTCAGCCCGGTGCCTGGTGAAACCAGGGTTTCCAAGTCCTATTCCGTGACCAGGGATGATAAAGAGATCATCCGGTTTATTGATACACCGGGGTTCCAGGCGCCTCGGCAGACCCTGGCCTGGTTCAGGAAGAATCCCGGACCGGACATGGTGGCCCGGTTCATTGCCGAACATGAAAACAACCCGTTTTTTGCCGATGAGTGCGAACTGTTGACTCCTGTGGCCAATGGGGCCGGCATTATTTATGTGGTGGACGGGTCCCGGCCCGTAAGGGAAGATGATCTGGCTGAAATGGAGATCCTGCGGCTCACGGGACGGCCCAGGATGGCTGTTATCAATGCAAAATCCGAGACCCGGGATAATACAGAGGTATGGAAAGAAGAATTCCGCAAATTTTTCAACGTGATCCGGATCTTTAATTCCAACCAGGCTGATTTTTATGAGCGCATCCGGCTTATGGAAAGCCTTAAAGCCATTGATCAGGACATTGAACCTTTGATGGAAGGCGTGATTCAGGCCTTTACCGTGGAATGGGAAAAGCGCAACCACTTGGCCTGTGCTTATATTGTCCACGGCATGGAACAGGCGTTGAGCTTTTCTTTGATCCGCAAACTGAAAGCCGACATAGATCCTGTGACGCTCAAGGAAAATCTTACCCGGGAATACCAGGAAAAAATCCGGGGGATTGAACAAAAAATTTTTGGCCATATCCGTTCATTGTTCCGCCATCACCTCTATGATTATCCATTGCCTGCCTGTTCTGTTCTCAGGCATGATCTGTTTTCAAACCAGACCTGGGAGATGTTGGGTCTGACCCGGACCCAGGCCGCCACCGCCGGTGCTGTGCTGGGAGGCACATTTGGGGCGGTGCTGGATACGGCTGCAGCCGGACTGAGCTTTGGCATTTTTACGGCCATTGGTTCCGCCGTGGGTGCAGGCTCCGCCTTTATGGGCCTGCGGCGCCTGGCGAATGCCTCATCAAGGCTTGGGGGGGACCGGGTCCAGGTGGGCCCCAATGAAAATATTCAGTTCTTATATATTCTTCTGGACCGGGCGTTGCTCTATTACACCCATATGAGCCGGCGCGCCCATGGCCGGCGTGATGTTCCTGAAACGAAATCCCAGCTTGTTTCCAATGGAGACAAGCTGGGTGTCTCCACACTTTTGACAACAAAGCAGCACCGGGTCTGCATGGAGTTCTTTAAAGCCTGCCGAAAAAAACAGTCAACATCCGGTAAAAAACATTCGCCGTCCTTTGATCGGCTGGTGGCGTCTTTGCTGGAAGATATTCTTAAAAGGCGTATCAATCCCTTGTAACCGCCACGGGTTGACCTGGCTTTTTACCGTGGTTCAGCCCACAGCGGGCGTTAAATCTCTTGAATTTCCAGAAACGCCCTGATATATACTGTTTTCAACGGTGCCGGCGTAACTCAGTTGGTAGAGTATCTCACTCGTAATGAGAAAGTCGTCCGTTCGAATCGGATCGCCGGCTCCATTAACATCAACGGGTTACAGGGCTTTGCCTGTAGCCTGTTTTATTTTGTGTGACTTAAAGGGCGGGGTGTATGCTGAAAAATATGATACAGAAAAGATTCAAGACCACCTCCCGGCGAATTGCCGTGCCGGCACTTTTGACGATCTTTCTTTATGTCATCACCATGTTTATGCTTTTTCTTCCGCAGATTGAACAAAGCTTTATCAACAGGAAGAAGGAAATGATCTACGAGTTGACCGAAACGGTCTGGAGTCTGATTGGCAACTATCACGAACGGGAGCTGTCCGGCGAACTGACCCGAGCCGATGCTCAGCACCGGGCAATCCTACGGATCAGTAATCTCCGGTACGGCCCTGAAAAAAAAGATTATTTCTGGATTAACGACATGACGCCACAGTTTATTATGCATCCGTATCGCCTGGATGTTGTGAACAAGGACATCAAGGATATTCGAGATTCAAGTCTCAAAAATCTTCTTTTAAGATTTAACGAGGTGGTTGCCGAGAAAGGCGCCGGGTATGTTGATTATTACTGGCAATGGAAAGACGATCCTGACAGAATGTCTCCTAAATTGTCCTATGTTAAAGGCTTTCAACCATGGGGCTGGATTGTGGGTACCGGCATGTATCTTGATGATATTTATGCTGAAATCACCGCCATACGTAATAAGTTTATGGCCATTTCCACTGCGATCCTTGGCATCGTCCTCATGCTGTCCCTGTATTCCATTCGCCAGACCATGAAGGCTGACAAAGAATTAATGCGAATCTCCATTGAACGCAAGAAATTGAACGAATCGCTGAAAGAAAGCAAGGAGCGCTTTCAAAGCCTTCTGGAAAACACCAGTGACTGGATATGGGAAAGCGATGAAAAAGGGCAATATACCTATTCAAGCCCCAGGGTGAAGGCGTTGCTGGGTTTCTCCTCGGATGAAACAATGCAAAAAACCATCATGGATTTTGTGCCCTTTGATTTAAAAAACCTGTATCAGGAAACCTTCCAAAACTTGCTTGGCGGCCAAAAGTCATTTAAAGGGTTTGAGACGACATGCCGGAAAAAAAACGGACGGCATGTGGTTGTCGAAAACAATGCAGTGCCGTTTTTTTCAAAAAACGGCGGACTTTTGGGATACAGAGGGGTGACGCGGGACATCACGAACCGGAAATTGGCTATGGAAGCGCTTAAAAAGAATCGAGACGACCTGCATGCAAACCTTGAAGAGACCGTGAAGTCGTTGGCCCTTGCTGAAGAAAAACGTGACCCCTATACTGCCGGCCATCAGACACGGGTTGACCGATTGGCCTGTGCCATTGCACGAGAACTCGGACTTTCAGATCATCAGATTGAAGGACTGCACTTTGCTGCACTTCTGCATGATATCGGCAAAATTGCCCTGCCGTCCGAATTTCTGTCTAAACCGACCCTTTTGTCCCACCAGGAGCATGAAATCATCAAATGCCATTCCCAGGTTGGGTATGATATTTTGAAAAACATTAATTTCACATGGCCGGTTGCAGAAATCGTATACCAGCATCACGAATATCTTGACGGTTCGGGCTATCCCAGGAATCTGACCGATAAGGAAATTCTTCTTGAAGCGAAAATACTGACGGTTGCCGATGTGGTGGAGGCCATATCATCCCACCGCCCCTACAGACCGTCTCTCGGCATGGAAGCTGCGCTGGAGGAGATACGGAACGGCCGTGGAATTCGATATCATGCCCCTAGCGTGGACGCCTGCCTGAAACTCATCAGAGATGAAAAGATAGATTTCTCATGATTGTCAGATACTTGTTTTTTCCGGATTGCGGCTTTTTATTATGATTATTAATAATCATAATAAAAAGCCACAATGATGATGCCTGAAATACAGACGATTATAAATGATATGGCTAACTGTCGAAAAAGCCTGCGGTCTCCAAGAGTGAATACATAAAAAAGTTTGACCAGTGTATTTGAGATAGCACCGATCACGAGATTTAAGCTGGCCCAATCCAATGAAATGATTCCTGCTTTGTGAGCATCACTTAATGAAAATGCAATGGCATCAACGTCAACCAGCCCACTAACAACAGAAACAACTGGTAACCACTGGTCTCCAAGGTAAACTGTTGCCAGTCTGGTCAGGACTAATATTGTGCTAAAGATTGCGCCGAATGTAATGGCGGATTTCAGGCAGAAGGGGTTTGCCAACTGCATTGATGTCGTATTTTCTGGACTTTCTTTCTTCCTTTTCAACGAAAAATAAAGTGCCAGGATTATGCCCGTTATTCCCATAATTACTATAGGCAGGGCTATCTTCTTCAGCATTTCTTGATTCACAATCGCAATTTCGAGCAGCAATCTTGGAAACATTATTGCGGATGCAAGTAAAATAGCGACAGCAAAACTTCTGTTAAATGCCGGCGACTCTAAACTTCTTTTTGCAAAAGAAACCGTTGTGACTGTTGAAGACGCCAAGCCACCAATGAACCCGGTAAGACCAATACCCGCACCCGGTCCAAGTATCTTGACAGCGATGTATCCCACTAAACTAATAAATGACACCAGTATAACAATTAACCATATTTTATGGGGATTTAGGGCTTTAAGAATGTTGTAGAGCCAGATGATCTCTATGGATTTTTCGAGTATATCCCCCTTAACAGGTTGATTTTCAATATCTTTTTGGAATATACCACGCACAATCTTTTTTTTATTGGTTTTTACCGTATAAGGTCCGAGTCGTTCTCCAGCGCTGTTATACAGAATTATAACATCGCCGGACTGGAGTGATGGTATATAATCCATCTGAATAGAGAGTGTTCTGCTGCTTTCGTCATAGGTTTCAACCGTACCCAATGTGGTTTTCATGTAATCAGATAATGGTTGGTTAGGGAAAACAGGAAAAATAATAAATGTTATCACTAGAAATTTTATTGCAGCCTGTAATTCAAATCGGTGTAATTTGTTTGTGAAAGATTGTATTGCCTTTTTATGTGACAGAATGACCAGGATGACGATTGCGATGGAAATCGCCATTTCCTTAAAACCTATAATGATCAATACGCCCAAGAAAAAAGTCAGTATCATAGCGACTTCTGTTGTGATACCCGTATCGTGTTTCCGATCAATCCAGTAGCCGCTTAATAAAAAAGACAATGTGCCTATAAATCCACCCATAATGATCCAAGGACTTTGAAAATATTGGCTTAAATAGCCTGAAACGGCGCCAATCAAAGGAATTAGGATGAAATCACGTGTGCCGGCATGAGGATTTTTAGAACCGGCCATATCACGCTCTAAGCCTATGGCAAAACCAACCAGGGCAGCTAAACCGAAATTAATAAACTGTCCGAAAATAGGATCTTGAACCATTGCTGTTTTTTATCCTCCATAGACTGCGGCTGCATTCCCTGGTCGTGTAACACCCGGAATAATAACGTCTGCCCGGTCAGGTTTCAAGTTAAATCATCTCATCCGTTCTTCCAGCCCATAATCAGCCAGTTCATCCCGGATTTTTTCCAATGTTCCGCCCCAATGGTTTGGGGCGGATGTGACCGAAGACGGCCGGTATAAAAATAAAAGCCTTGCTGAAAACGGGATTCCCGAAAATTAATTTTATAGCATCAGGGTCATCTAATCTTTTTCTAACAAAACTCATATAATGTTAATGCGGATAACGGGCTTTGTTTTAACTTCGCCCACTACTAGCCATTTCATAAAATGGGGGATTAAATTTGCTAAAATATCAACCGGTTGATATTGAATCACCACGATTTGCAGGCCTTCTGGGCGAAACTAGCGTCAAGCCCCTGATAACGTTTGACCTTGACGATACCCTCATCTGCTGGCAATCGGAAATTCCTACCGAGCATGTGAGCCTACCCTGGCACTACAAATGGTTCAACATCGAACCCCTGCGCTACGGGACTGTCGATCTCTTCAAGCAGTTGAGAAATTATGGCTGGCAGATTGGAATTTACACCACCTCCCACCGCAAGCCCAAATACATTAAAAAACTGTTCAATCTCCACGGCCTCAATCTGGATTTGGTGATCAACCAGGATAAGCATGAGAAAATCATAAAAAACCTCCTGGTGAAAAGGAAACCCTCCAAGCTCCCCAACCGGGTGAACTCCATGCTGCATATCGACAACTCCGAAGGGGTACTTATTGAGGGGAAACGTTTTCATTTCCGGGTCCTGATCGTCGACCCGCTGGACTACAACTGGACGGAAAAGATCCTGGCGGAGTCTATTTCTGTTGCCCGAATGCTTGAACTGGGTAACTACCGGACATGAAAGAGATAGAACGAAAATTTCTGCTGCCAAAGATGCCGGAAATTGCTTTGCAGTCCACCACCTGTATCCGTCAAGGCTATATTTCCAAATCCCGGGATTCTGTTGAGATCAGACTTCGCCGGAAAGGCGATGCATTTTTCATGACCTTTAAACGGGGCCGGGGCCTTGTCCGGGATGAAGCGGAGATCAGGCTTGATGAAGCGGATTTCAATCACCTGTGGCCGTTGACCCAGGGGCGGCAGGTGGAAAAACAACGGTCCAAAGCCATCCTTGAAAACGGCCTCACCGCCGAAATTGATGAATTTTCAGGTGCGCTTGCCGGCCTTTTATTATGTGAAGTGGAATTCGATGACCAGGCCCAGGCCGGGGCTTTTGTTCCGCCCCAATGGTTTGGGGCGGATGTGACCGAAGACGGCCGGTATAAAAATAAAAGCCTTGCCGAAAACGGGATTCCCGAAAATTAAATTTTAAATCCCCTATCACTCGATCATCGAGTATTACAAAAGGCTTTCCACAATTATAAAAAACGGCCTCTCAGATATGTGCGGTAAGCTGCTAACACAATTCTTATATTCTTAGTTTATAATTACTTCAGGTTATTGATCACGTTGATTAGCAACGTGGGATGATTAAAAAAATCACTTTGTCCCATTAAAAAAAAGTATTATTAAAACGTTATGGACGCTTTCAGGTAATATTCCGTCTTGTTTTGCGGCACAGTTTTCAGGTGCCGTTTTTGCCGTTTTGTTACTGAAAATTTTAATTAACGTTGGCGTACAATAATTTGGAGTGCATCATGTCTCTCGATGAACAGAAAAATCTTATAGAAAGTGAGCCGGATCAGGCGGAAAAACAAATTGCTACGGAGTTTGACCTGAACGCGCCGGAATGGTTCCTGAACAGGGAGTTGACCTGGCTGGAATTCAACCGTCGGGTGCTGCATGAAGGGCAGGATTCACGTAACCCCCTCCTGGAGCGGGTCTTCTTTCTCTCAGTCGTGGGTTCGAATCTTGATGAGTTTTTTATGAAACGTATCGGTGGGCTCAAGCAACTGGTGGGGGCCGGGGTCAAGACATTGAGTGTTGACGGGCGGACACCCCAGGAGCAGATTGACGACTGCCATATTGTTGTTCAGGACATTTTAAAACAGAACCAAATGCTGGAA
>DATFIL010000558.1:0-5926 GCA_035270145.1 Desulfobacter sp.
CTGCCGATGATTATGACGAAAATAGAAAAGCCATGCTGAGTGACCTTTTTTCAATCGTAGAAACCGATGGTATCCAAATGATCTATAAATCCAACATCCACCAGAAATTTGCAATCATTGATAACAAAATCACCTGGTACGGGAGCATCAACCTTTTAAGCTTTGGTTACTCCGAAGAAACCATCATGCGTCTTGAAAGCAGCAGCATTGCAAATGAATTAATTGAAAGTATTGATATGGATGGATAGATGCATCGGATTTTAAGTCTCCATCAAGGCACGCCATCTGAGCCCTTAAAGCATTGGCCCGGGAATTATTTTCAACAAAAAAATGTTGTTGAGAAACGCCATGTTCTTTAGTAAACAAATATTCATACATTAATGCTGGGTAGATAATTTGGCAAAAGCATCTTAACTTCTAAGCTGTCTGTCAAATAGGACTTCAGCTTTAAAGGGAGGTTTCCTGTTTGGCAAATAATGGCTTTATCCGCAGGTGCATCACGGAAACCATAGAGGGATTGAGAGACGGGCTGACGCTTTTTTCCGGACCCAGCCGGGCCGCCGTCATTTATGCCATTACACCCGATCATCCCATCTATATCTTTGATCCCCATAACCTTCTGGTCGGACATGAACCCAAATTTAAAGAATTGTATATTGATTCAGATGATTGGCGTAACAAGTGTTGCATCAAATATGATAAAAAGAAATTCAGCAATCTGATTCCCGAACAAAACCTCGGTCTGGCCGGGCTGATATCCTATGGTGGCAGATCAAGCTCTATCGTTTATCAGATGTGGTTTACCGATCACCACCCGGACATGTGTACCATAGGTCCAACAGAGCGGTGGCTGGAACATGCGGTTTATAGATTTTCTCATGATATGGCCAATGAAGAAGAATTGTACACAGGTATTTCCGGCTGTTTTCTCAAGGAGTACGCCACCCACGCGGTCAGGGATTTTATTGTGGATGAAATGAATATCCTGATCGGCTGGGATACCCGAATGAGGATTTACCCGATTTTAGAGGCCGTGCTTAAAATTTCAAGAACGCCGGAAGAAGGAAGATGGCCCAGAGGTAAGCTGATTTTTGTGGAAAACGAATCAATTCCCAAAATGAATTTTATTTTAGAGCTTCCCAAAACAGAGCAACCGGTTCTGGATAATGTCAAGCATATCAGAAAACTGCTTCAGTCGGTTGAAGGTTCAGATTTAAAACTGGTTGCCACTGAAAATACGATCGTTGGCATCACCAGGGAAGATCATCCGGATTTTTTCATTTCAGTGGATTATAGAGGACGGCACGGTTTTCTGGCACTCAATGACAAGCCGGTGTGCTCTTTTTCCGACGGCAGCTTCAAATCCACCACACATAAAGCAAAATTGGTTCAGGTGGAAGAGACATTAATGGATACTGCTATGGGTGCTGAAAAAGTAACTGCTTTATTTAAGATAATTACCGGGATTGTTCACAGTGCTGCCAACCACCGGCATGGATGCAGCATTGTGATTGACCTGAATGAATCCCCGGTTTTTATCATGGGGCATTCACTGCTGCACCCCATGGACCTGAAAAATCAGGAAAATTATGAACTATCCAAATCCCTGTCCAAGGTGGATGGTGCGTTGCACATAGGGGCTGATATAAAGCTGTATGGGTTTGCCTGCCTTCTGGAAGGCAGTTATGTGCCCGGTGAAAACAGGGCCAGGGGCGCCAGGTTTAATTCAGCTTTGCGATTCACGGCAGAACACAACAATGTTATTGTGATTGTTGTCTCTTCCGACACCCTGGTCTCGGTCATGATGGGAGGTGCGGTATTAGAAACCAAATGGAAATTGGAAACTTCTCATATATGCAATATCCCAATGCCCTTGGAAAAATGGGTTTCTGTGATTAAATAATGTCTTTTTAACGATGGAACATATCTGGTTAATTGATTTTATTTGCCTGTTCGGGTTAGGATGCACTACCCAAAGTTTTTTATCCATGAATTATAACATGAAAGCCGTGCCATGACCCAAGACACCATAGAACAGTTAATATCCTCTGTTTTTCCCGCACTTCCCCAGTCTCTTTACCAGATCTTGCAGCTACGGATCCAAGATTGTTTTTCCGCCGGGAATATACAGGATATCAGCCAGTTGCCTGTCACTGCCCTGGATTTTACCCGGGTGATGCTGTTCAGCCCTTTTACCGCTGAACATGTTACCGCAAACCCTTTGATACTTGACCGGTTTGGTAAAAGCGGTGATCTTGACACCTCCTATGCCCCGGGTGACATCAAAAAGAAGCTTGGGGATTTTATCGGGGACAATCAGGATAGCGCAGGGGTTAGAGCCCGGTTGCTTGAATTCAAGGTGTATGAAATCATTCGTATTGCCTGGCGGGACCTTACAGGTGCGGCACCATTATCCGAAACCATGGCGGATCTGTCCGATCTTGCCTGTGCCTGCATCTCCTTTGGTTTTGAACAACTGTATCCTGTTTTGACCCGGAAATGGGGAACCCCCAGGGACAGCAACGGCAATGCCCAGAACATTGTGGTACTGGGCATGGGTAAGCTTGGGGCCGGCGAATTGAATTTTTCTTCGGATATTGATCTTATTTTTGTATACCCCGATTCGGGTCAGACCGATGGAGACAGATCCATATCCAATGATGAATTTTTCACAAAACTGTGTCGGGAATTCATCAAGCTGTTTTCAATGGGTAACGGCACTCATTTCTACCGGGTGGATACCCGCCTGCGTCCGTTTGGAGACAGCGGACCCCTGGTCATGAATGCGGAAGCGTTTGAACATTATTACCAGTCCCAGGGCCGTGAATGGGAACGTTATGCCATGATCAAAGCAACTCCGGTGGCAGGGGATATTGCAGCGGGCAATACAATTATTCAGGCCCTGAAACCCTTTATTTTCCGCAGATATCTGGATTACGGCGCCTTTGATTCCTTCAGGGATATGAAACAGCGCATAACACTGCAGGTGAAAAACGCCAAACTGAAACACAATATCAAAATCGGAGCCGGCGGTATCAGGGAAATTGAATTTTTCGGTCAACTTTTTCAGCTCATCAGAGGCGGGGTGGAACCGGCACTTCAGGCTAGGCCCATATTGTTGGTGATGGATACGTTGGTGGAAAAAAAGTTGATAGATAAAAAAGAGTGTGATGAACTCAAAGACGCCTATCGTTTTCTTCGGCTTGTGGAAAACAGGCTCCAGGCGTACCAGGATCGACAGATCCACGACATCCCCGAAGATCCGGTTCAGCGACAGATTCTTGCCCTGTCCATGGGATATAAGGATGAAAACGCATTTTATACGGAACTGTCCAGGATTCAAGGTGTTGTGCACAAACATTTTTCCGGGCTTCTGGTACAAGCCGATGACGAAGATAACGACAGTAGCAGCCAGGAATTGAAACAGATATGGGATAGTATCACAGATCCCCAGTTTCATGGTGAAGATCTTTCTATTTCCGGTTACGAGGATACAGGATCGGTGGTGCGGCTTCTCAAAGCCCTGGCAGCGCACCCCCATACCCGCCAGCTTTCCCAGACCGGACGAAATAAACTGTCCCAGCTTTTGCCTCATCTGATTAAAAAAGTGGGTGAGCACCCGGATTCAGACGAGGTCATGGCCAAACTCATTGATCTGGTCGCGACCATTGAGCGGCGAACCTGTTACCTGTCTTTGCTCATTGAAAATAAAGGTGCCCTGGATAATCTGATCGTTCTTGCCCGCAAAAGCCCATGGATTATTTCATTTTTAAGCCGGCACCCTGTACTTTTAGATGAACTGATGGATCCGGTCAGCCTGTACTCACCGCCCAAACGGGACATGCTTGAACTGGAAATGGAACGTAGTATGGCCCGGGTCCCCAAAGGGGATCTGGAGCATCTGCTGGAAGAACTCAATATTTTTCGGCAGATCAATACCCTCAGGGTGGCTGCGGCAGATGTCTCAGGCAATTTCTCGCTGATGAAGGTCAGTGATCATCTGACTTGGATTGCTGAAATTATTCTTAACCAGGTGGTGGCCTCATCATGGCAGATTGTTACTGAAAAATACGGGTATCCGGAGGGTATGGAAGGCAAGGATATTGAGGGGTGCGGGTTTATTGTCATTGCCTACGGCAAGGTGGGTGGTCTTGAAATGGGATATAAATCCGATCTGGATCTGGTTTTTATTTTTGATGCTGAATCCGGATATACCAGCGGAACAGAACGTTCCATCGACATCGGCCGGTTTTATTCCAATCTCGGCCAGCGCATCATTAATGCCCTGACCATGCATACCCCGGCCGGCACCCTCTACGGTGCGGATATGCGGCTTCGTCCCGGTGGGGATTCAGGCACCATTATCACCCATATACAGGCGTATGAGGATTACCTGAAAAATCAGGCCTGGACATTTGAACACCAGGCCCTGATTCGGGCCCGCCCCGTGGCCGGTGATCCGTCATTGTTCAAACGTTTTGATACCATTCGCAAAAAGATCCTGACCCGTGAACGCGATGATTCAATATTGAAAAAGGAAGTTGGGCAGATGCGCGAAAGAATGCGGCGCCAGCGGTTAAAGTATGAACCCGGACTGTTTGATCTCAAGCAGAGCCGGGGGGGGATTGTGGATATTGAATTTATTGTTCAATATCTTGTGTTGCGCCATGCCTGCGATCATCCTGACGTATTGGAATGGACGGACAATATTCGCCTGCTCCAGGCCCTGAGTGTGGATGCCCTGATATCCGGTGAGGAGAGCAGCATTCTCCAGAACGCCTATGTAACCATGCGAAAGACCATACACCGACTCACCCTCCAGGAGCGATCCGCTAATGTTGATGAGGACCAGTTCAGTGAGCAGGCCGCTAAAGTGGCACAAATTTATGATGCTGCCTTCATGCCTTAAAAATCAATCGACCCCGGGGTGCGGGGAAAAGCAATCACATCCCGGATATTGGAAATCCCGGTGATCATCATCAAAAACCGCTCAAACCCCATGCCAAAGCCTGCGTGGGGCACGGTACCGAACCTGCGGGAATCCAGGTACCACCAGTAGGGATCTTTATCAAGACCCATCTCATCCATCCGGGCTTCCAGCGGGTCTAAACGCTCCTCCCGCTGGCTGCCCCCGATGAGTTCGCCGATGCCCGGTACCAGAAGATCCATAGCGGCCACGGTTTGGCCGTCATCGTTCATGCGCATGTAAAAGGGTTTGATCTGTCTTGGATAATCCGTAACAAATACCGGTGTCTTAAAATGTTCTTCGGCCAGAAACCGCTCGTGTTCTGACTGCAGATCAATGCCGTACTCAACCGGATATTCAAATGTTTTGCCGCATTTTTTTAAAATTTTCATGGCATCAGTGTAAGACAGCCGGGCAAAGCGTTTGCTGACCAGGGTTTCCAGCCGTGGTCCCAGGGTTTTGTCCACAAAACGCATGAACAGGTCCAGATCTTCTTTGCAATGATCCATGGCATACCCAACCAGGTATTTAACCAGCTCTTCGGCATGGTTCATATCACCGTCAAGATCACAGAAGGCCATTTCCGGTTCCAGCATCCAGAATTCTGCGGCATGGCGCCGGGTATTGGAATTTTCCGCCCGGAAGGTTGGACTGAACGTATAGACATCACCCAGGGAAAGGGCAAACATTTCGGCTGAGAGCTGTCCGGATACGGTGAGATTGGCTTCCTGACCGAAAAAATCTTTGGAAAAATCCATTTGCCCCTGTTTTTGCACATCCGCCGGATCAAGGCCTGTGACCCGGAACATCTCTCCGGCTCCCTCGCAGTCGGAGCCTGTGATCAACGGGGAGTGAAGATAATAAAACCCCTTGTCCAGATAGAAGGCATGAATGGCCTGGGCCATCCGGGATCTGATCTTGAAAGCCGCACCGTATTTGTTGGTCCGGGGCCGAAGGTGG
>DATFIL010000559.1:0-3163 GCA_035270145.1 Desulfobacter sp.
TCTCCTGCCCCGGTTCCGGATAGATCACGCCCAGGGTACCGGTGACATAACAGCGGACAGGATGCCTGAAAAACGCAACGAGATCGCCCAGTGCAATCATTGGTATCTCTTCTGACACCTGATGTTGCAGGGCGTTGTTGCCACCCGCCGGGTCCTGGAAACAGAAATCAGGTGCCCCGGTGCTATCTCCATGTCCATTGTTGCGGGTGCGCCGGCTGCTGCAGATCCGGCACTGGGCATTTGAATAGGAAAAATAACCCGGCGCGCTGGTATTTGAAAAATAGACCGGACTGAACGGGTGCAACGGATGGGTAAACTGCCATTGGAACTCCTGGGGAAAGACAAAGCTGTTCTCAACGGTATCGATTAGCTCGGCCACAGGGGAGGCAACGGGCACAAGCGCGTTGTCACTGATGTGCATGCCGGTATACGTAATGATGAACCGAAGACGTGCGCACAACAACGCCTCCAGAAAAAGCTCACAATCCTCCAGGCGGTCCTGCGCGTCCCCGAGCCTGGGATTTTGGCGGATCAGGTCAAAGCCGGGGGAACTGCCGGTCCTGGGAAAGCTTTGGGCATCCACTCCCATCAGGCAGACAAGCTTAAACGGGATGCTGCGCATGGGCATAAGATTACAGAACGTGATCCCCCCGGAAAGGAAACTGCCCTGGGAAATATTCACATCAAGCTTGGCCGTCAGGGCCAGGCGAACGGCGGAAAAAGAGATTTGTCGTTCAAATCCGGCCTGGTCCGCCTCTTTTTCCATATCATCCAGGGCATTGAGCAGCACCGCCATATCCCCGTCATTACCAAGATCCTTTGCCAGCATGTCCGCAATAATGGTCCGGAACCGGGTGGCCCACTCCTGGACCGTGCCGGGGGAATCCATCAGGTCCAGGGCCTTGAACAAAGAATGAATAAAATGGGTGCATTTTCCTAAAATTTCCCCTTCAAGCCCTTCGATCCCATCACAGGGAAGCACATCATTGACAAACACGGTACTTGCTTCGGGCAGGGAAAATCCTGCCATGAGCCGATTCAGGCCAAAGGTCCAGGAGTTGTGTTCATAGGGCCGACCCAGAATTTTTTGGCGATGGGCACCGTCCTTGCCCCACAAAATTCCGGCAGCGTCAAACAGGGCGGAAACAAGATCCTGGTCTCCCATGGTCAGGCCGAATTTATCCGCAATAACAGGGCAGGATAAAAGTCCCATGATCTTTGATTTTTCAAGACGTGTCTCTTTCATCTCAAGGATATTTAAAAAGGCTGAAAGAGTTAAGGATTCAGAACGACGGCGGCGATCCGACACGGTAAAGGGCAATCTCGGCGACTGGGAGAATACGGCCTCCAGAAAAGGGGCATAGGCCTCAATGTCGGGCATCATCACCACCACATCATGGGGGCAAAGATCGGGATCATTGTTGAAGGCATCCAGGATCAGATCCTTTAGGACCTGGGCTTCGCGCATGGGCGAATGGCAGGCATGGACGGCCAGGGAATTATCGCCGGGGGAAACGGCCATGGGGGCATCCGCCCTGCCCTTGCCCCGCCAGACAAGGTTCAGGATATCGGACTGGATCACCCTGAGCATATCGGTAACGCCCTGGTCAACCGGATCAGCAAACAGATCTTCCATGGGCTCGTCATAGTCAAAATTTTCCAGAAGCCCCTGGGTCTCCCGGCTGCTCTGGCCCAGGGCACCAAGCAGGGGATTGCCCTCTTCCGGTAGCTCTGAAAGGGCCTTATTTTTCAATGCTGCCTTTTCCTGCTGCCGGGGCGAAGGCAAATCAAAATAAAATTGATGGGTTGGCGTGAGCAGGAACAGAAAAACATCCATATTCTGGCCCAACCGATTAAAAAGATTTAAAAAAAACGGGGGGATGGCGGAAATCCCGAAAAGAGATATACGCCGGGGTAAAGCCTTTGCATTGACGGCCCCGGATTCAAGTGCGGCAACACAGGCCTGCATCTGGTCGGGCAAAGACATGCCTTTTTTGATCAAATCCTGCCACAAAGCAGCCTGCCACAAGGCATGGGGATCTTCAGATTCCTGGTTTTCTCCCCTGCCCCAGGCCGCCAGCAGGTCCGGACGGTATACCTGGTAATCATCCAGAACGACTGCTATCCTGCGGCTTAACGCCATGGCCTTGGTGCCGGTATCGTCGTGTTCAAGGTATGTTTCAGGCCCCCAAAGGCTGTTGTCTGCCCGGTCCGGTTCCGATCCCTTGGTCATCAATGCGTCCAGAACAGCCCAGGCCATCATGTCCCGATTCAGCAAACCCGTTTCTAAAAGGCCTGCCCCCTGGCTTTCGCAGCTGTGCTCCCGGATATATTCAAGCATCTGCCGGGGAAACATAAAGCGCACATTGGCGCATATCCCGAAGTGACGAGCGATGACCTGGGAGAGCCACTGTTTCATGCCCCGGGACTGGATACCGATAAATTCGGGTGAAATGGGATTGCCGGGGGCATCGCCGATTACGGTGCAAAGGGCCTGGGCCAGATTTTCCATGCGGTTGCTTTTGATCAAATTGAGCATGGCACTGTCCCCAAGCCTTTAATACTTAAAAAAACGGCGCCTGGATTCAGGCTTATAAGGGTTGAACACCTGGATACTGTGATTTGTATCATCCACCATTACACCTGTGGAATGATAAAAGGAGAACCACATTCCTATGGTGTTGCCTGCCGGACCAATAATGGCCCTGGCATACATTCTGTTCTGGCCGGGTTCCAGATTACTTAAATGGTCGATCTTACGATAAAGTGCCGGCCCGGGTTCAATGGGAAACCAGGATTTTGTTTCAAATGTATAGGCCGGGTCAATGCCCACCACAGCATAGGGCAAATTTTCCCGGCCGCAGTAAAAATAGGATAATTGTTTCGGAAGCCGCTTTTCCCGGTACTGTTCGATAAGCACCGGACTGTGTCTCATATGTCCGGCGGTGTTAAGCCCGCATCCTGCCGGAATGAAAAACAACACGAGGATCAGGCCGGCAATCACCTGTAAGCCTGAATGAATAAGGTTAATTTTCATGAATTTTTCTCCTCCCTGATCCTTCTCATTTAATTACACGCCCTCAAATTCAGTGATACTGAACACAGGACAACCGGGGATCTGATCCCGGCCCTTAAGCTCAGGCAGTTCCACAACAAAGGCACA
>DATFIL010000560.1:0-3364 GCA_035270145.1 Desulfobacter sp.
ATGGTCAAATAGTCTCAAATTGGAACCTGAAGGGAAGGAGTGTTTCTATATATGGCCTCCCAAAGTTACGACTCTCGAGTTATTAATAGGGAATAAAATTGATCAAATATTGACAAACGAAATAATTCGGGCCAACAAATAGATGCACTGGACCGGGCTACAGCGCGCCTTGTTTGAAGGCTTTCTTTTTACAACCTTTTTCGTCTATTGGCCGCTTTAGTGATTCGCCGCCCGGCCCGTGATTTTAGCGTTGGGCCTCAAAAAAAAATGCGCTTGACTTTTTTTAGAAATGTAATTACAATGTATTTACATTAAATAATAAAGGAGAAATCTAATGCGCGCACATATAATAAAAATTGGTAATTCCCAAGGCTTGCGTATCCCAAAACCTATCCTTGATCAAACAGGCATTATGGATGATGTTGAAATTGAGGTTGAAAAAGATCAAATCATCATTCGACCTGTTAAAGATGTTCGTGATGGATGGGATGCCGCCTTCAAGGCCATGGGGGAAAACAATGATGACGAGCCAATCATTGATGATAATATTTCACATTCATGGGATGAGGAAGAATGGCAATGGTAGTGAAACGTTTTGATGTTTACTTAGTTAACCTTGATCCTACCGTTGGTTCAGAGATAAAAAAAACAAGGCCTTGCTTAGTTATTTCTCCTGATGAAATGAATCACAACATCCGAACAGTGATCATTGCACCAATGACTTCTGCCCAAAAAGAATATCCAACTCGTGTCTCCTGTACTTTTCAAAAAAAGAAGGGACAAATTGTTTTAGATCAACTTCGAACAATCGATAAAATACGACTGATAAAAAAGCTAGGCACAATAGACTCAAAAAGTCAGTTGGGTGTTATTTCAATACTTCAAAGATTATTTTCTTTTTAATATTAATATTGGCCCAACGAATAAGGATAGATCGTGTGAGGAACGAACCACGATCTTATCCGATTGTTGAACAAGCCCGGCCAAAATGAGCCGGGCTTTACATATATATGAAAATATCTTTTTGGGGATTAAGGATCTGAAAGGCGTATGATTTCCGGACGCCGGAGGTAAGACGCACCAATAGCGTGGCCCTTTTCAGGGCTTTCTAAAAAAGCCGGATTATTTCATAGTTTTGTTCACCTCCAGTTAAATTAAGATTTGTTTTCTACCTTTTGTTTATCCTATCCTGCACCAGCAGGTTTTATTCCAAGGATTTTCATAGGCTTTCCGCAATGAGGGCATTTAAAAACAGGTCTTGCCCGACGCACTGTTGCCATAATCCGGACCTGGAGAATCATCTGTACCAGGAAGAGCAGTTTCTTGGCATTACCGTGAAGAAAGCCGTAATCCCGTACCCTGCGAAATCCCCGGGGCAACACATGACGCAGAATCAGGTGCAGGAAATCTTCACCTTTAAGGGTTCGACGGCACACCTCCTTGGTTTTGCCGTCAATATACCTGAAGGTAACCTGGCCATCCTGGTTAGCAATGATATTGCTTTCGCTGATTACTCCCCGGTATAAATATCCGGACAGGTACTTCAGGGCTGAGATGCCGCTTCCGACCCTGGTACAGTCGACAACCCATTTGGGACGGGCATCTTTGGGAATCGGCAATTTTTCTTTGTTCAATCCGTCCAGAAAACGTGCCCGAAAAACCTTGGCCAGGGCTTTTTGGTTAAACAAATACTTGCCTTTTTTCTTTTTCCATTGCCGCCTGGATGGATCAACACCGCCACCTGGAACAACTACGTGGATATGCGGATGAAAATCCAGCCTTCTGCTATGCGTATGAAGAACCATGGTCATACCGATTTGAGCCCCAAGGTGCCGGGGGTTAAGCCCAAAGTCTTTCAATGTGCTGGATACACATGAAAACATCAAGGAATAAACTGCCTGTTGATTTCGGTATGCCACATCCCTGAATTGACAGGGCAAGGTAAAAGTCACCATGAAATATTGGACGGGAAGCTGTTTATTTTGCTGCCGGTCGATCCATTGGCTTGTCTCATGGTTCTGACAATGGGGACAATTACGGTTCCCGCAGGATAGTGGATGCTGTTGTGTATGATTGCAGTCCGGACAGACTGTATAAATTTTTCCGGCATCTGGTGTGCGACAACTGAGCATGGCGTTTAAGGCTTTGATCTGTTCCGGCAATGCCGTATCCCCGTAACGATCCAGGAATGCATCATAGTATTCTTCAATGATAGGAGACAGTCGCATGATTACACCTTCCAGAAATCTACATGAATGGTGTTAATCAAATCATTGATGGTCGTCCTACAGTCCGTTTCCGTGACATCAGTAAGGTGTGCGTAACGTGCAGTTGTTTCAGGGCGGGCATGGCCGAGAAGGGCCTGGATGTGGCGAAGGCTTAAGCCATTTTCAAGCAGATGGGTGGCAAAACTGTGGCGCAGAGAGTGTATGGAGACTTTTTTTTAATGCCGCAATCGGCAACGACAACCTTCATGGCATTTTGGACACCACCCCGGTCCATATGGGATTTTGCCTCTCGGATGGTTTCCAGTGAGCCTTTGGCATTGGGGAAAAGAAGCTTGGGGTGCTGATGTCTTTTCCATAGTTCCCGCAGTCCGATCAGGGTGCGCTCCGGTAAGGGAATTAACCGGTCTTTATGGCCTTTTCCTCTCCGGATATGGACAATTTTTCGTGCTGCATCAACATCTCTCACTTGCAGGGACAATGCCTCTCCTAAACGCAGGCCCATAGAATAAGTTGTCAGCAGGAAAACCCGGTAACGCAGTTTACGTGTCGCACCAATCAGTTTTTCCACCTCATTAGGAGTTAAAATGTCCGGAATGGTTTTAACCTTGGGCGGTTTGACAATGTTCAACCAATTCCATTCTTTTTTCAAAACATATTTCCAGAAATGCTGGAGTCCGAGACGATCAATTTTAACCGTACTCCATGAATGAGACTCGACCAAATCGGCAAAGTAATTTTCAAGCTGTTCGGGTTCGAGTTTATCCGGGCAGCAGTCAAAATAATCCCTTACCCGCCGGATGGCCCGGGAATAAGCATCAATGGTTTTTTGAGCCTTGCCCTGAAGTTTAAGGGTTTTTAAATGGCGTTCATAGAGTTCGTTAAAACGGTTTACTTCGGATGTGTTCATGGTATACTCCTTTAATTATAGATATTTGGGATCTTCCGTTTGATCCCACAATTAGGAGTATACATAATTTTGGGTTTTTCCGCCGCGCGAGCGGCTTCGTTCAACAAACGGCTGCACAAGGATTCGGGCCAAAAAGCGGCCCTCACCTGTGAGCCGGAGCATTCGCTTTCAACACCATACAGCTCAAACAAAAATACGGTTTACTTTAAACTAAAAAATGAGAGAAATA
>DATFIL010000561.1:0-6762 GCA_035270145.1 Desulfobacter sp.
CCCATTGCAAATTTTTTCAGCCATTGGCGCATTAATAACGTATAGGTCGTAATAAAAAGTATTGCCCCGGCAGTGCACCAAAGGATAGGATAATTCTCCCCGATACCCGGAAGAGTCTCAAACCCTTTGATAAAAAGGATATGCAGTACATATAGAGATAAGGTGTTTTTTCCCGCGATCAGGAAATATTGCAGTGGTCCCTGTTTCAGGCCGGTGGCACACAGAAAACTCAGCATGATAACGCAAAGCCCGGTACCCGCCCCGGAAACAATGGAAACCGGGCTTGGCAGAGTCAGGTCTATAACGGTCAGCTTGGACAGCAGAATAAAAATGTATGCGGCTGTTTCATCAGAGGCGCCATAGGCCAGAACTGTTTTTATGGCCATGCCGGGAATAAAATATCCTGCACACTCTGATAAGATTGCCACTAAAAGTCCTGAACTCAAAAGCGTTATTGTGACATGGCGGTTTTTTAAATTCTGCCGTCCTATCCACATGCCTAAGAGATAGAGTGCGGCCCATGGAAAAACCGGGTAATAGCCTGTGAAAAAAAGGTTTGCGAGCCGGCTTGGAAGGCTGCCGGCGGTAAAACTTTCCAGGTACCCGTAAGCACTATCGGAAAGCCCCAGAAAACCGACCAGCCAGAAGACGGCAGCCCCGATCAAAAGCCCCGGGCCGGAAAGTTGAGCCATTGTCAGCCCGATTAAAATAAAAAAACCGTAAAAATGCAGAATATCCGCCGGCCATATCCTGGCGATCAGAATGCCGCAAAGCATAAGGAAAACAGCTCTTTTAAAAAGCGTATTCCGGATTTTTGTCAATTCGGCTTTGCGTAACATGAGTGTCATGCCGGCACCAGCAATCATTACCAAGGCAACAGCCGCCCTCCGATCCATGTATTCAATAAACGTATAAAGCCATTCCGGAAAGGTTTCATCAATACAGAAAAATGTTTTAAAATCAATGATTACCATGGCAAATATAGCCACACCCCTTGCCAGGTCATATCCTTGTATCCTTTTTGCCCTGGGTCTATAAATATTGTCCATTATATTCGTTTTTCCCGCATCTGTTTGGATCATCTTGCCTTTTGTTTCCAGGTACAGTACAGCCTGGGTACTCTTTCTGATTCATAAAGCGCGCCAGTGACGGAAAAATTAAATCCAGGAATATTGCACGATACGGAAAAAAGGTTAATTTACCTTTCTTTACATGCGATTCTTTTGTGCCTGCGCTAACGATAGAAGCAAATTGAACGTAGGTTGTAAGATAATAAATGTTTTGGGATGGAATAAAAAAGAATCTTTAGTTTTTTTTAAAGTCAAAGGTTCTGTGGAAGTTTTCCAAAGAATAAAAGCATTGCATTTCCCTCTGGGATTCTTTAAATAGGAATTTTAAATTCCTTTCTTGGACCATCATATTGGCCGGAATGGTGTGATGAAACACAAGGTATAAAAGCACATTGAAAAAGCTTCACTTTATTCTCAGGCAGACAGGTGCTTTAAAAGGCATCCAGGACAGTCTGTCATCTGTTTACCAGATTGATGCCGGCCGGCAATTAAGTACAGCCCTTCAGATCCTGCGCCGCAGCCGGCCCGAGTTTGTATTTGTGGATATTGAAATCCTTCAGCAGGCTGCTGCCGAAAGCAGCTACAAGGCGGTTTTTCAAACCATCAACCTGGTCTGCCCTAATATCAGCATTATTGTCATGGCCCCTCCCGAATTGCTGCCGGAGGCTGTGAGCATTGTCCATAAAGGTGCGGCGTCCTATCTGACCTATCCCCTGGTGCCTGATGAACTCCGGCTGGTGATCAACAACATCATTGAACAGACCCGGGCGGAATCGGAACTGGATTATCTAAGGGAACAGGTCTGGCAGGAGGATGAGTTTGAATTGCTCCATACCAAAAGTCCGGCCATGAAAGCCGTATTTGAAAAAATTCGGGCCGTGGCCGGCACCAGAAGCACCGTGCTTTTGACCGGGGAAACCGGTAGCGGCAAAGGGTTTACGGCCCGACTTATTCACAGGCTTTCTTTAAGAAAAAACGAACGGTTTATTGAAGTTCATTGCGGAGCGATCCCGGATACCCTGGTAGAAAGTGAAATGTTCGGTCATGAAAAGGGCGCGTTCACAGGCGCTATCAAACGTAAACTGGGTAAATTTGAAATTGCCGGGAACGGCACCATTTTCCTGGATGAAATCGGCACCATTACCCCGCCGGCACAGATCAAGCTGCTTCAGGTCATCCAGGATGGTGTCTTTCACCGGGTGGGCAGTGAAGAGGACATCCGGGCTGATGTGCGTATCATTGCTGCCACCAATATTGATTTAAAGCAGTTATGCGATGACAAGCTTTTTCGTTCGGATCTGTATTACCGCCTGAATGTCTTTCCCGTGGAACTACCGCCTCTCAAGGAAAGAAAAGAGGACATCCCCCAATTGGCGGAGCTTTTTCTGGCAAAACTCAACACCTTTCACTCCAAGAATATTACAGAGGTACATCCCAAGGTGCTTGAAGCTTTTTTAGCTTATTCATGGCCGGGCAATATCAGGGAATTGGAAAACATTCTGGAACGGGCCTATATTTTAGAAAAAACATCCATTCTCAGGCCGCAAAATTTCCCGGTGGAGTTGTTTACATATCCGCCTATTAAGCCGATGCCTGGTAATATTAACCAGAAGTTAACCCTTTCCGAAGTCAGGAAGCAGGAACTTGGCAAGATTGAACATAAATACCTGGACCTGCTCTTAACAAAATGCAATGGGAAAGTAAATGCCACAGCTGCCGCCGCCGGTATCACTACCCGCCAGCTCCATAAACTGATGAAAAAGCACTCTCTGTTCAAGGAAAATTATAAAAACACAGGAGTACCCTGGACATAAAAAGTGATAGGGCCATGGAAACAATGCACAAGGACAGGGGGGCTTGATGATGGCCTTGTCCTGTATGATTGTCAGTTCGCATTTTTCCCGTTGGAGATTGGTTCAAGGATATGGTTGGGGACGGATGTGTTCGATTGTAATGGTTTATATCCCGGCACGGCAATCCTGCAGGGCAGTGGGGGCCCGTGAAATTTTGATTCCAGAGATAAGGCCGGTTGATCCGGTGGTCCGCTGAGGCTCACTTTTAATCGGCCGCCCGGCACCAGTGTCGGGCCGAATGAAAGCCGTGTTTCCTGTTTTATCCATTCCGGGAATATGCCCTCCCCGATCACCAGCGTATTTCCTTCTTCCCGGATAAACAGATGCCGCATCATCATGATCCATTCTGCTGCGGCCCATCCATGCTGTCCATCTCCCATGCACCCTCCTTTTGTAATCGGATTAATCGCTTCAGGCCACTGACCGGTGGAAGATGCCAGATCGGCAACAGCCCTGATCAGGCTTCGGTAGCGGTTATCACCGCTGCGCAGAAGGGTTTGGGCGATATTCAGCGTCAGATAGGCGTTCATACCGGAATGAATCATGTCCTGAAAAAAAGCATGATCAAAAAAACAGTTTTCAATCAGGTAGTTCACTGTGTCCATGATGGTTGTATCGCCTGACCCGGTGATTTGCAGCGGATAATCCGCCACAAGCGACCCCACTGCTCCGGCATCCATCCTGCGGTAACAGGACGCCGGTATGGTTCCGTGTTTTTGGTATCCCGGTGATTCCCGGATGGTTTCAAAAATACGGTTTTCAAGCTTGTCTGCCGTATTTTTCAAATCATCTTGATGTGCGGCTTTCTCCTGACGGACCGCCATGGAGACAGCGGCCCGCAAACCGGCAAGGGACCAGAAATCATCCCAGTAATAATAATCATTGGGGCCAAGGTGTTCTGCACTGAAACCGGCCGGCAGAAGCCCATCATGGCGCTTTCCATCATTTTTGTGTCGTATTTTATGCCGGATCCACCGCGCCCCTTTTTCAAGACTGGATATAAGACCCGGGTCGGGCGTTTCACCGCTTAATTGAAAATACCGGTCAGCCAGCCAGAGAACCTGGCCGTTGGAATCCCATTCGCCTTCCTGGGATCGAAAATAGCCGCTGAGCGTTTGACGTCCCGGGAACTGCATGATGTGGTGCCGGCTTCTTTCTGCCAGCCCAAGTCCCAGCAGGGCATTAATCATGAAACAGGCGTCCCGGAACCAGAATCTGCGATAGGTATAAGGCCCGGGATAGACTTCATCCGCCGTCAGCAGGAGCAGGGTGCTTACGGCGGCATCGTATAGAAAAGACAGTTTTTTATCCGGAATTTCGAGGCGGGCTGCCTGGGAACGCATCTGCTGCAGCGGATGGGGATCTGTTGAAACTGCCGGTAACGTCGCTTTCTTTTCCGGGACCAGTTGAATCCGGCATAAGATATTGGTTGCTTCTTTCTTTTTTACCGGGAATAAAACGGCACCCGTTGCCATGCCAATAGGGCAGTGGACCTGGTTCGCTTCGGGGCTGCGATGCAGATCGTGGGCAATATCCCCATCCTGGTATGCATTGAACAGAACTTTGGCGGGTGATGTGCTGAAAAAAAGATCCGTTTTCCGGTTTATTTCCAGCCGGTTTTCAGCCTCATGAAAATTAAAGTGATCAATAAATGAAATTCCTTCGGGATTGTAAGGCCTTACGGCCGCAATTAACCATCCGTTTTCATTTTTAAGATGGCCTTCCAGGTTGATGTCAAGATATGGTTTTCGATGTTGATCATAGGTCACACGTGTAGTGGAACGAATTTTGGCGCCGTTATCCCGTACGGAAGTGATGACCTGCAGATCTTTTTCCAATTCCATTGTCTGTTCGGCGTCTTTGACCTGGGATGGGGCAATCAGTTTTCCTGATTCGGTCAAAAGCCAGGCGTCTATGGACCAGGCATCAAAGATCGGTGTGACAAGCCCTCTTGGATCTACCAGCGGGTATATCCCAAGATCCGGTTGACCTACCATGGTCCAGTTCCTGTGGGTAATATTGATATGGCTGAACGAGAAACCTCTGGGAATAAAAGATGGATCTGTGGGCGAAAATTGTTTTTCAACCCAGAAGGGCCATATCCAGTCAAGGTTGTATTGAATTGCCCGGGTATTGATAACGCCTCTGGCATGAAATAAAATACCTGCCCTGAGCAACTCTATGGGTTCCATCACCTCCGAAGGCTGGCCAAACTGTCTGATTCTCGCCAGTACGGTAACCGGATCGAGAATATCATACCGTCTGGCAGCCCATTTCAATATGAAATTCCATGGCAGCCATTTGGTTGGGTTCATTTTAAAATTCTCCTGTTGTTTTTCGGTTGTGGATTGTGTCTATGGTTTGGCGGTACCTCTTTTTTATCCATTTGCCGCAAAGCATCAATGCCGCATAAACAAGTGCCAGGATGCCTATCATTATGAAGCTGTATTGTGTGGCTGCAGCGCCCATGATCACAAAAGGTACGCTTAGTAACGCCTGGGGCAGCCACCCGCAGACGAGAAAAGGAAAAAAAGAAAGTCCGGACATGGGCAAAAGATAATTTTTGAGGCTATAGGATAAACCGGGTAACGCCATGAATAAAAAAGCAAAGCGAAGCCGGTGTTTTTCGGGGATGTTAGGGATACGGATGCCGCGGGATTCGGCCTGCCGGCGTATCCAGGTCTGAATATGGGTGTGGACTAGCCAGTAGGACATAGCCAGGTGAAGCGGCATGATCATTGTCATGATGATGATGCCGTACAGGGCGTTAAAGCGAACGCCCAATAATATCAGCAGTGGCATAATGGGAAATCCGATTATAGGAAGAATTACATATGCAGCAATTAAACCGGCTGGATGGGTCTGTCCCTGCTGAAGCTTCTGCCAGTACAGGGTAACCTGCTCGTGGTACAGACCAACTGACAATATCAACATAAGCAATACCACGGCAGCAATTATTTTTACAAAGGTCAGTTTGTTGTCCGTCATGTTTCGGCTCATCTTGTGGCTTCCTTTTTGTTTTGAACCGGCTCTTCTTTCAAAGAAAGCCTTGAAAGAACAGGCAGATGGTCGGAAACCCGGCGGGCTTGGTATGAATCCGGCACGACCACAGATTTAACTTTAAAATGGTCTGATACAAAAATATGGTCTATTCGCCGGACCGGATACCAGGAAATAAATGTGGGTTTGGCCGGCTTGGCACCGGGCATAGAGGTTTGCACATCATTAAAGGCGGCGTTTATTTTTTTATAGACATCGGTGCCGGGGCCTGCATTCAGATCACCGCATAAAATGGTCGGACGCGCTTTGGCTCCCGAATTATCCCGGACGGTTTTACGGATAATGGTTTCAGCCTGATACAGGCGCTCTTGGGCTTTGAGCCCGAAATGGGTGTTGATTAACCGGACTGTCCCGGCCGGTGTCCGAATATCAGCCGTCATGAATCCCCGGGGTTCTTTTCCTTTAATCCTGGAAGGATTGGGGAATATGCTGCAGTTAAGGCCTGAGAGGGGGAAACGGCTAAGGATGGCCAGGCCATATTGGCCGTTGCTTTGTTTCATGAGCGGATGGAAATAGTAAGTCATCTTCAGGTGCTGGGCCAGAAAATCGGCCTGATGGATATATCCGGTTCTTTTGCAATTCACATCGACCTCTTGCAGGGCCACAATATCCGGTGCCATCCGGGACAACAGGTCAAGGGTCCGTTCAGGACTGCTGCGGCCGCTGAAACTTTTGCAGCTGTGAATATTGAAGCTGACGATCCTGAACTCAAAGGGATTGATTTCCATCTGACTTGAGGCTTTGGGTTGCTTTAAATCTTGGAAATGGGTCTGTACGAC
>DATFIL010000562.1:0-3974 GCA_035270145.1 Desulfobacter sp.
GCGTACCTGGGCAAGGCATTCCATCACGGACCGGACAAAAGCGGGTTCGTTGCGCCGGTGTTTGTTTTTCTGGGGTTTGGGTGTCAGATACGGGGCGTCAGTCTCTATCAACAGCCGATCCCGGGGAATCAAAGGGGCAATGCTGCGCAGGTACTCACCCCGCTGGAGAATGGTGAGAATACCTGTAATACCGATGTAATACCCAAGGTCAAGGTATTTGAACATCTCCTCTTTTGTACCGGAAAAACAGTGAACCACCCCTTTTCTTGACTTGGGCCCGTCTGATTTCAATATGTCATAAAACCGCCCCTTGGAATCCCGTTCATGGAAGATCAAGGGCAGGTCCAGCTTCCCGGCCAGGGCAAGCTGGGCCGAAAAACAGGCTTCCTGGTCTTCCTGTGGTGAAAACATGCGGTTAAAGTCCAACCCGATTTCCCCCCAGGCCTTGACGCAGTCATGGGTAAGCACCAGTTGTCGAAGTTCATTGAGCACCTGGGCGGAACACTGGACCGCATCATGGGGATGAACCCCCACGGACGTGTAAACATGATCGAACCGGGCTGCGATATCTATGGCTTTTTGGGAGGTGCCCCTGTCAATGCCAACCACCATCACGGCCAACACGCCTTCCCGGCGTGCTCTGTCCATAACCTGTGTCAGGTCATTATCATAGCATTTATCATCAATATGGCAATGGGAGTCAAAAAGAATCATTCATCCATTCCTAATAGTAAAGTTTTAAGCCTTCACTGATTTGGAAGAAGCCGATTTACGGGTTCAGTGAAGGCTTTTGTGTAAGAAAAACTGTTTACAGCACTCCTTGACACAGGCGGTTTATATCAGTAAATTCAATTTCAGTCAATTATCCATAGGACACCACAAGGCAAACCATAGATGAGTGCGAACCGTGGCAAATCCAATATTATCAGGCTGTTTAATGTGACCCAGCGCTATGGCGGCAAGCTGGCTTTAAACAACATCACACTTGATATTAAGTCCGGCGAGTTCATTTTAATTTCCGGGCCTTCCGGGGCCGGCAAATCCACCTTGCTCAAAATTTTGTACCTGGCCGAACAGGTGTCCGAAGGACAAATTCTAATTGACGGTATTAATCTGGCACGGATTTCATCCACAAGACTGCCTTTTTTACGGCGGCGTTTCGGCATGGTGTTCCAGGATTTCAAGCTGATCCCCAACCGCACCGTGTTTGACAATGTCGCCCTGGTGCTCAAGGTTGCCGGAGAAAAACCGGCCTACATAAAAAAAAAGGTGATGCACGTGCTCAGGGTCACGGGCATGGAAAAAAAAGCCAATCACCTGCCGCCGACCCTGTCGGGCGGAGAACAGCAGCGGGTAGCCGTGGCAAGGGCGGTGGTGGGAGAACCAGCCATTATCCTTGCAGATGAACCCACGGGCAGCCTTGATAGTGAATCCGCCCAGCGTGTACTTGATCTGCTTTCAGGGTATCATCAAAACGGGGCCACCATTCTCATAGCCAGCCATAATATAGAACAGATGGATTGTTTTAGTCGAGGACGAAATATCGCCCTGGAAGACGGGAAGCTTAAAGGAATATCAACCATTCTATAAACCACGCTATGCTGAAAAAAGACCGAATTGCGATATGATACGATTTTCAAGTAATGTCTTGACGGATATCCGGTCCAACCGATTTCTAAACATAATCACCACCATGACCATTGCCCTTTCCATTCTTCTGGTATCGGTTTTCATGCTTTTTTTTGAAAACACCGGCCGGGTCCTTTCTGCCTGGAACCAGGGTGGACGGGCCATGGTTTACTTAAGCAATTCTTTTACGCCTGCCATGCGGCCCAATGTAGAAGAACAACTTTTGTCCATGGGCGGCATTGAAAAAATAGTATTCATACCCAAGACCCAGGCCCTGGAACGACTGAAACGAGAGATCGGTTCCAAAACCCAGTTTCTATCGACCCTTCAGGAGAATCCCCTCCCCGACGCCATTGAAATCACCATGACGACCCATTCAAGCTTTGACCGGATTCAAAAGACAGCCAGCCAAATTGAGGCCTTGGATATTGTAGATACTGTAGAGTATGGACAGGGATGGCTGGGCCGCTTTTTCAAGCTGTTCAATCTTTTCAAAATGACCGGCTATGCCATGAGCGGTCTGTTTTTAATGATTGCCCTGTTCATCACAGCCAACACCGTACGCCTGACTTTTTATGCAAGGCAGACTGAAGTAGAAATCATGCGTCTGGTGGGCGCCACTGACGGGTTCATCAAAACACCTTTTTATGTTGAGGGGCTCCTCCAGGGATTTTTAGGCGGGGTTTTGGGTATACTCATCCTCCTAACAGGCTATTTGACACTGTCTTCCGGCATTTCCCAGAACCTGGGCGCTTATGTTTATCTGGATATTCATTTTCTTTCCTGGCCGGCTGTGGCAATAATTTTATTTTCCAGTACCTTTTTAGGTTGGTTCGGATGTTTCATTTCATTGAAGCAGATCTTAGGGCCATGGAAATAAGGCATTTCTTTTTTGTCTGTATTACAGCGGTTGCCGTTATTTTGGGCCTGGCAGATCTGTGTTACACACAAATTCTGTATAAAGGCAAAATCAATGCGGCCAAGCTCAATGTCCGTTCTGCCCCGGATACCCAATCTTCAGTGGTGGTGGTTCTCAATAAAGGCGAACGGGTTGATGTTCTGGAAATAAACGACGGCATCGGCGGTTGGTTGAGGCTTGAATATCAAGGGATGCAAGGATATATCAGAAACCGTAACCGCTATATTCTCTTAAAACCGGTGTCTTCGCGCCCAAAACAAACCCAGAACCCAGCGCCCGCCAACCCAGCACCTTTACTGCAAGCAAAAACCCCGGACAAGGACATAAAGAAAAAGCCTGAACCCCAAAAACCGGCCGGGACAGATCACGCCGGACAGGAGGTTCTTGCGCGGCAGATCCGGAAAGAGAACCGGAAAGTCAAAGAATTCTCCCGGCAGGAAACACAGGTTATTGACGGACTTAACGAAATCGATATGGCCCTGAACCGGGCACGGATAACTGCCCGGAAGCTCAGGCTCAATGGCATTGCCATTGCCCAGGAAATTGAAAGAACACAGGCGCGCATTGCAGAACTGAACAACTCGATGAAAAAGGCACGGGACTATACCGGAAAACGCCTGAATGCCCTTTTCCGCATGCATATGATGGGCCGCCTTGAAATGGCCGGTCCCCCGTCATCTTTGTTTGATTTTGTCATCACCCAGAACGCGCTTAAAAAAGTGGTGACATCGGATTTTAACCTGCTGGATAAACAGGCGCGGAACATGGCGGCACTTAAGGGTCTTGAACAGGATTTAAACACCCAGCACAAACTGAAATCAGACCTGCAGAAACAATTAACCCACGAGATTGAAATCCGTAAAAAAGAAGCCCGTAAAAAGGAAAAACGCCTTAAAGAGATCAAACGCCGCAAGCGCCTGTCCCTGGCAGCCATGAATGCCCTTAAAATATCATCCCGGGCCCTGAACCAGACCATATCCGCCATGACGCCCCCGGCCGATTCCTCCCGTGTAAAAACCGCCTTTGCCGAACAGAAAGGCCGACTGCAGTTCCCGCTAAAGGGTAAAATCATTTCAAATTTCGGCACCAAACGCAAAGGCGATTACAACGCCTTCACATTTCAAAGCGGAATTGATATAAAGGCGGAACGGGGTACGCCCGTAAAAACCGTTTTCAACGGCGAGGTCATGTTTGCCCAATGGCTGAAGGGTTACGGCAACCTGATGATCATCAACCATGGAAACAATTATTATACCCTTTACGCCCATGTGGAAGAGATGTACAAAAAAAAGGGCGAACAGGTGGACATTGGAGAAATTATCGGCACGGCAGGAGATACCGGCTCCATTAAAGGACCGTGCCTTCATTTTGAGGTCCGTCACCACGGCAAACCCGTCGATCCCCTCAAATGGCTGAAAAAAGGAGC
>DATFIL010000563.1:0-2664 GCA_035270145.1 Desulfobacter sp.
GCGGAGACAGCCAGCATTTTTTCGGTACGTCCGTCAGTAAAGGAAACCGCATCCATGTGGCGGCGTTTGATTTTTTTTAGGGATGCGTCGCTGTACCAATGAATGCGTATATCTTCGAGCCATAAATGGAATCGGCCCAGTATGGGACGGGTGTCAAAGGCCCACTGGGAAATCAGATTCTGTTTTTTTACATTCGCCGGTGACATGTTTCTTGCTGATTGGGGTGAATTGTCAGTTGACGTCGTCATGAAGTACACTCTTATTTGAATTATATGATTATCAATTGCTTTATCATTTCAAAATAAAATATGTCAAGTATTGTTACAGGCACCGGCAATTCTAAATTTGAGTTGATACGCTATATTGCTCTTAATTTTGCTCGTGCTCTTGCTCGAAATAATACTTCGAGCAAGAGCACGATTATGAGCAAGAGCAAGAAAAAAGCAAATAGGGAAGATAATAACTTTATTAAGACACAGGCCCATAAGGCCCATGAACAAAATAAGTTGTTTTGGTGTGCCGTGTCTTGTATGGTGAGGCGGTATGAAGCATAGAACAGATACATTGCCGGATTCCGGCCACATCAACGAGGTCTTAAAGGGTGTCGTGGACCGGGTCACATTCCATAATCCGGACAATGGCTGGTCCATTCTCAAGGTGCTGCCCTTTGATCGTCCAGGTAGCCGGGAAACTGTTGTGGTCCATCAGACCAAGGTGTTTGCCGGTGCCACCATGGAATTTGAAGGGGCATGGGTGGTGCATCCGAAATTCGGGCGGCAGTTCAAGGCCGTGCATGCCAGGGAAAAAAAGCCTGCTACGGCATCGGCCCTGGAAAAATATCTCGGTTCCGGGATGATCAAGGGGGTGGGACCCAAAACCGCAAAAAAAATCGTGGCATATTTCAAGGATCAGACCCTGGATGTGTTTGAATCCGATATTGAGCGCCTTATGGAGGTGCCGGGGATTGCCCGGAAAAAGCTTGAAATGATTTCAGCGGCCTGGGCGGAACACCGGGCCATCCGGGATGTCATGATGTTTCTGCAGTCCCACGGCATTTCCACGTTATTTTCCGTTCGTATCTTTAAAGAATACGGCCACAATGCCATTGCCTGGATCACCCAGGACCCGTATCGCCTTGCGGCGGATTTTTTCGGCATTGGTTTTCTTACTGCGGATAGAGTGGCCTTGAGCATTGGCCTTGAAACGGACAGTCCCCCAAGAATCACAGCCGGTATCCGCCACGTACTGTCGGCAGCCCGGGAGTTTGGGCATTGTTATCTTACGTTTCCCCAGATTGAAAAACAGGTCAAAGAGCTGCTCGACCTTGACCTGTCACAGCAGCTTGAAATCCTTCTGGCAGATATGGAAACCCAGCGGCTTTTGATGCGCAGGGATCTGCCTGATGACAACAGGCAGCCTGTGGCCTGTTACTATGCCCGGTCTCTCTATTTTGACGAGGCTTATGTGGCAAGGCGTCTTTTAGATCCCGGGCCTGACCGGACCTTTGACCAGACCCGAATTGACCGGTGGGTGGCGTTGTTCTGCCAACGTTTTCAGATGCAGCTTTCCGTTGAACAGGCTGCAGCGGTCAAGGGGGTTGTGCAGCAGCAGTTCTCCGTTCTCACCGGCGGACCCGGATGCGGTAAAACCACGGCCACACGGGTAATGGTGCGCTTGCTGGAGGCCATGGGGCAAAAGGTGATGCTGGCCGCACCCACGGGCCGGGCTGCCCAGCGTATGAGCGAGGTGATCGGAAAACCGGCCAAAACCATTCACCGGCTTTTGGGCTGGAAAGCCGGCGGATTTAAAAGAAATGAAAGTTCCCCTTTAAAGACGGATTTTCTGGTGGTGGACGAATGCTCCATGCTGGATATCAATCTGACCGCCTCCTTGCTCAAAGCAGTACCAAGGCACAGCCAGGTGGTGTTTATCGGCGATTATGACCAGTTGCCTTCAGTGGGGGCGGGCAACGTGCTCAAAGATATCATTGCATCACAGGCAGTGCCTTGTTTCCGGCTTAACGAGGTGTTTCGCCAGGCCCGGTCCTCTTTGATCATAAAATTTGCCCACCAGATCAATCAGGGTCGGATGCCATGGATAAAAAGTCCGTTTAAATATCCTTCCGTCTGGCAGGACGGAACCGACTGTCTGTTTATTGATTCCGATGAAGCCACCAAAGAGCAGATCGCTTTTGTCAATCGGGTCAAACGTTTGAATATGAATGTTGACCCGGAAACGTCAAACAGTAATGCCGTTCAAGAGAGTTCCCCCCCGCGTGATACCCGGGACAATGATCATGGTGATTTGTATGAATTCAGGGTCAACGAGTCGTGCTCCCCCTGGGAGACTGAAATTGCAATACCTAAGAAATTTGCCCATGTGGATTTGACGCGTCTGGCAGGCACTGAAGATCGTATTGAAGAACTTATGGCAGTGGTGGAAAAGGTGCATCCATGGTCTTCCCTGCATTATGGTCTGTCGGCTTTGGATGCGGTTAAAAAATTATATATGGCGTGGATACCTAAATACCTGGGAAACGATACGGAAATCCAGATTCTTTCCCCCATGACCCGGGGCAGTCTTGGCACGCTTTCTTTGAATCGTGAAATTCAGGACAACTATAATCCCATGGGGCCAAGCAAAGCCCAGCTCACCGTGGGGCAG
>DATFIL010000564.1:0-2129 GCA_035270145.1 Desulfobacter sp.
ACACAGATTGACCAAAGAAACCAGGTGACAATCAACAAAGCGCGGGTGGAACTGGATCGAGCCCAGCTGCTCAAATTAAACACGGTTGTAAGGCGCATTACCCTTGAATCCCCTGAACTGATCCGTAATAAAACGGTTGCCGAAAAAAATAAATTCACAGCGCCACCGGATTTGGCCGCATTAATACAGAACGGATTTGACCGATTGCTTGATCTACCCGTCGCAAACACCGATCACCTGAATATTATCGTAACCAATGCCCGGTCAAATTATTTTAACACCATGGACTGCCGGGTTCTGATAACAGGCCGGACACGCTCTGTGAATATCAAGGCGCAGATATCAGGACTTCGGCTGGAAACACATCATATCCCAACGCTTGAGTCCGCACTCAACGGCCGAATAACAGGTCTTAATATCCCACATCTGGCAGTGGACTGCCGCCATGATGCGAACACCTTTCTTGCAGGCAATCTGAAAATCACATCCCTTCAGGCCGACCTGACAGCACCCAATGACCACTGCATTGACGCAAGGGAACTTGACCTTAAATTTGCCCTGTCAAAAGAGAGGGTGACCGCACACCTTGCCCCTTTGACACTTGTTTATCCCAAAGGGCGCGTTGGAATAGATTTATCTCTTGCCCACGGCCAGGAAACATCACGCATTGAATTTACCGGGGAGCATATTGATATCAGTCAGGCCAGAGAGGTGTGTCTGCCACTTCTTAACGGACTTGAAACACCACGAATCCTGTTTGATATACTCAGGGCAGGAACCGCCCAAAAGATTACAGTGGGGTTTAAAAGCAAAGACAGAGGTCATCTGTTCAACGCAGAGAACCTCTTTATAAACGGCTGTGCAGAATCGGCCACAGTTAAACTCCCCCATGTGCCTGTCATTGTTGACAATGCCTCGGGCTGTGCAGAGATGCAAGACGGGGTATTGAGCATTCACCCGAAAGGCGGCCATGTGGGAAAAACCGTTATCACCGGTGGTGACCTTGATATCAATCTGATTCATCAACACACCGTTCCATTTTCAGGAAAAATCCCACTGAAAGTCGATTTAGCAGAACTTCCTGCAACGCTTATCTCTCTGTTACCGGATACGGCACTTGCCCGGGAAATGTCAAAAATATCCGGTCTGAGTGGCCGGGCCGATGCGGTTCTTGAGTTGAACAAAACCCGAAATCACGAAGACCTGGATGTCAAGGTCGCAGCAAAAAACATCCAGGCAAACGGGAACTTTCAGCGCATACCGTTGCCCATTCATATCGACGGCGGCTCTTTTCTTTTGGACAAACACAAGGTTGTCCTGAAAAGCATGTCAGGTATTATAGGAAACAGCAGGATATCAAACCTTAATGCCAGTATAGATACCACGGGTTGCGTACCCATGAATATAAAAAATATGGCCGCAAATGTCGATCTGGAACAGGTGGCACCTTGGGTTGATCTTTTTCCCGGTGCACGGAAAAAGCTTGGCCCGGTTAAAAATGTTTCCGGAATCATGGACATGAAAGACCTTAAAATTAAAGGACCCATGTTCACGCCAGACCTGTGGCAGGTCCACATGACGGGCCAGGTGAAGAATGGCAATGTCATATTTTCCAATAAGACCAAAGGGATATCCGATATATTCTGTAAATTCAACGCAACCCCTTCAACAATCGAACTGTCGGAACTTGCCTGTACCATTGAAAAGCTCACCTGGCTTGAAAAAAACATTTCACCGGAATATACCCAAAGTATTGCCCTGCCCCTGACATTGACCCGCGGACAGTTTTTGAAAGAGACAGATGCCTGTCTGTTTCAGGGGCAGCTACTCACAATCTCAGGTGCAAAAATATCCTTCATGGCAGACGGTCCCGCCATGGACACAATGGCCCCTTCAAAAGTGCAGATAGCGGATGGGGAACGAACCGATGCGGATATAATATTTTACAAACAGCCGGATATGCCGAAAATTAATTTTTCCGGAAAACTGGACAAAACAACCCTGGAAAACATACTTCACCCGGATTCGTATCTTTACCGGGAACTTCAGGCGATGACCGGTGAAAATGCGTTAACTGTTTCAACGGACAAAACAAGCAACATCATCATCACTGCAGACAGGCTTAATCT
>DATFIL010000565.1:0-4596 GCA_035270145.1 Desulfobacter sp.
CCGTACTGCCTTTGTTATTGCTCATAGACTGTCCACCATAGCTTACGCCTCCCGGATTATTGTACTCAAAAATGGTACCATTGTTGAACAAGGTGCCCATGATGACCTGATGGCTGCAAAAAGTGTTTATTATAGACTGCAGTCCATGCAAAATTCAAAAAATTAAGACGATTCAAGGAGATATTGTTATGACTGTATCAAAAGAACTGCTTGAAATTCTTGTCTGTCCCAAATGCAAAGGTCCGGTGGAATTGACCGAGGCTGAGGACGGCCTGGTTTGCAACGCCTGTGCCCTAAAATACGAAATCAGGGATGATATTCCCATTATGCTCATTGACGAGGCAATCCCCGTTAAACAATGAGTACACCTAAAGCACCGGCTCCGGCCAAACTTGTGATGTCGGTTTTCATGAAAGATAAGACGGTCCTGGAATCGGTCTTCCCATGCCTTGAAGCTGTGGGCGGTTCCGTGGACATGATCTCCCCCTGGCTGGATTTTGATTTTACGGATTATTATTACAGGGAAATGGGGGAACCGTTGTTTCGCAGGCTTATTGCATTCAAACCGCTTATGGAACAGGATGCCCTTGCTTCGATCAAACTTAACACCAACAAGATTGAAGCGGACTGCCTGGACCGGAACAACAGAAGCATCAACATTGACCCGGGGTATCTTTTGTCTTCCCGGTTTATCCTGGCCACGGGAAAGGAGTATTCTCACAGGATTTACATCGGACAGAAAATTTATGCTGACCTGACATTAATGTACACCAAAAAAGGCTTTAAAACCCTGGAGTGGACTTACCCGGATTATGCCTCCGATGCTGTGCTGAAATTTTTAGGGCAGGTGAGGCAGAAATATCTTGCGGATCTTAAGGCTATAAAAGGATAATTATGATAAAAAGCATGACCGCTTTTGCCAAAGTGTCACACACCCTGGATACCCTGAGTGTGGACATGACCGTTCGCGCTTATAATTCCCGTTTTCTTGATTTTTCGATTTATCTGCCCGAGACCTGTCAGCCCTTTGAAGAGGAAATTAAAAAGATTATGGGTCAGTTCCATGCCCGGGGCAGAATAGAGATCCGGGCAAGCCTGGAGGACCAGTCCCTGGACCAGGATCTGTTTGAGGTGGATATTATCAAGGCCAAAGCCTATTATAACGCATTGAAAACGGTTCAGGACACCCTTTCCCTTTCCGGTGACGTGGCCCTGGAAACCGTGCTCGGGGCTAAGCAGGTCATTGTGGCTGCAAAACCTGAAGTTGACCTGGAGCTTCTTCGTTCTGCGCTGTGTGACACGGCCCGTAATGCAGCTCAGGCGCTTGACCGCATGCGAAAGCGTGAGGGGGAAAACCTGTACCAGGATTTAACCCGTCGTATATCAGACATTGAACAGCGTATGGCTGGTGTTGAAGAACAGGCCAAAACCATACCGGACGTTTACAAGGCCCGACTTAAGGAACGCCTGGCCGTGCTGACTGCCGAGGACGGGGATTGTTTTGATCCGGTCCGTCTGGCCCAGGAAACTGCGCTGCTTGCGGATAAAAGTGATGTATCCGAAGAGATTGTCCGGGTGCATAGCCACATTAAAATGTTCCGGGAGGTCATGGATGAAAATGAGTCCCAGGGCAGAAAGCTCAATTTTTTGATCCAGGAGTTTAACCGGGAATTTAACACCATTGGTTCCAAAGCCGGTAATGCAACCCTGTCCCATGCCGTGGTAGACCTGAAATCCGAGCTTGAAAAGATCCGGGAGCAGGTTCAGAATATCGAGTAGAATTGAAAAAGGAAAACTATGGAAAAGCCACTTTTGGGCGTTGGTTTTGGCAATACTGTGGTGGCAGACCGGGTGGTGGCGATTTTATCCCCGAACTCGTCGCCCATGAAGCGGATCAAGGATCAAGCCAAGGAGGACCGGCGCCTCATTGACGTGACCCATGGCAGAAAAACCCGGGCCATCATTGTGACTGACTCCAACCACGTGATTCTGTCCGCGATTCAGGCGGATACCATTTCCACACGCTTTGAGGCCTTGATCCAAAACCCCGGAGTACTCCAGGAGGAATAGGCATGGCGGCAAAACTTTTTATTGTTTCAGCACCCTCAGGTGCCGGCAAGACAACGCTTATCAAAGAATTTTTGAAGCGGTTTGACAACCTGGTATATTCTATTTCCCACACCACCCGCAGCCCCCGGCAGGGGGAGGTTCACGGAAAAGATTATTTTTTTACGAATAAGACACAGTTCATGAAAATGGTGGAATCCGGCCAGATGCTGGAATGGGCACAAGTCCACGGCAATTGCTACGGTACCTCCAGATTTTTTGTTCAAGAACAGCTTGCCGCAGGCCAAAGTGTTCTATTGGATATTGATGTCCAGGGGGGGCGTCAGATTATGGATTATGACCTGGATTCCGTTTCCATATTCATCATGCCCCCGTCTTTAGAGGTGCTTGAGAAGCGGCTGCGGGGCAGGGGAACCGATACCGAAGAGGTAATCCGCAGGCGCTTGGAAAATGCAAAAGGAGAAATTGCTCAGAAATCCTTTTATGCCTATGTGGTGGTCAATGATGTGCTGGATGAAGCGGTTGCCGAATTCATTAACATTGTTGAACAGGAGACGGCGAACTGATGGCCGGCAAACCAGGGTCCCGGGGGCGGAGACGCACCCCCCAGGGCCAGAGACAAAAAAATGAAAATAGAAATTCCGGCGATAAAGAGATTCTTTACGGATACCACTCGGTATTTGAAGCCCTGAAAGCCGGTCGCCGTAAATTTGAATCCATCATGGTGTATGAGAACCGGTCTGATAAACGTGTACAGGCCGTGGTAGATCTGGCCGTCAAGAAACAAGTGACGGTGCAAACTCTTGCCGGTGAAGAGCTGGATCGGCTGGCCGGTTTTGGCCGTCACCAGGGCATTGCCGCCAGGGTGTCGCCCTTTCTGGTTCAATCCGTTTCTGCGTTGTTCAAACAGATTGAAACCCGGACAGATCCGTTTTTTATTCTGATTCTTGAAAGCATTGAAGATCCCCAGAATACCGGTGCGCTGATCCGCACCGCCCTGTGTGCCGACGTGGATTACATTGTGATGCCAAAGGACCGGTGTGCCCTGCCGTCTGCCGGGGTCTCCCGCAGTTCAGCCGGGGCCATGGAACATGCCCCCATTTTTTTAGCCACCAACCTGTCGGTTCTGATCCGTGACCTTAAAAAATACGGTGCCTGGGTGTCCGGTCTGGATGCTGGTGGAGATAAAGGCCTTTTTGAGGCAGACCTTACCGGTAACCTGGCCCTTGTGGTGGGGGGCGAGCACACCGGCCTGCGGCCCGGGATAAGAAAAGCTTGTGATTTTATCCTGTCCATTCCCATGGAAACCCATATTACGTCGCTGAATGCGTCCGTGGCTGGGGGTATTGCCATGTTTGAGGCCCGCCGTCAACGCCTGGGTTTCAATTTCTGATGATAAAAAAACTGGCCAAAGTGACCGGGGCCGGGATTTGCGCACTGATATTTCCGGACAAATGTCTGGGATGTGGAAAATATATTAAAAATCCCACGGATAACCCGTTAAGCGTCTGCTTTTGCCACACGTGCCTGGGACAGGCGCTACCGGTATTTGATCACCCCTTTTGCGCTGCCTGCGGCCGTTGTTTTGAATCCGGGCCTGATCATCTGTGTGGCGCCTGCCTTGAAACCCCCATGGCAATGCAGCGCGTCAGGGCGGCATTTATGTATAAAGATGTGATACAAAAGGCCCTGGGATTGTTCAAATATCAATCAAAGCTCAGTCTGGCCCGTCCCTTTGAACGTCATCTGTTTCACGCCTTTGCCACCCATTTTGACATGGATAGTTTTGATCTGATCCTGCCCATTCCCCTCCATGGATCAAAGGCTAAAAAGCGCGGATTCAACCAGTCCTATTTTCTTGTCCGACATTTTCCCCGGCTTTACAGGGATGCCTATGACCGGCCGGCACCATGGCGCATTGACATCGGCGGGCTTACCCGGGTTCGGGCAACGGTCAGTCAGACCGGCTTAGACCATCAGGCACGGAAAAAGAATTTGACCGAGGCCTTTGCCTGCCCTAAACTTGCTCTGGTCAAAGGTAAAAATATCCTTTTGGTGGATGATGTGCTTACCACAGGGGCCACTTGCGATGCCGCAGCCCAGACCCTTTTGGATGCAGGGGCTGCCGGTGTGTCTGCCCTGGTTCTGGCCAGGGCTTAGGCATTAATAATTCCCGTTAAGCTTTTCAACAATCGCCTCTACAGCCCGTTCAGCCGTGGCCCCGAAAAGGGTTTCAATGTCCACAAGGTTGAGGTATTTATCATCCCATGCCACATTTTTACTTTCAAGAATCCAGTCCTTAAGCCGGGTATATTTTCCGCCCAGGGCCTTGATTTTTTTCAGCAGGGTAACGTCGCCTGTGGATTTAAAAGCAATGTTTAAAGACAAAAGAAATTCAATGATGTTGGGCGATGTCGGCGAAGATGAGAGCACCGGAATCACAAGAATGCTACGGTTGTCTTTCTGGCCCTTGCCGATATATACATTACCTTCTCTGACAATGATGTTTTTGGTACCCTTGAGGCGGTG
>DATFIL010000566.1:0-3821 GCA_035270145.1 Desulfobacter sp.
GACGATCACAGAGTCAGGGAAATTATCGCGCTGAACACCTCCATTGAGAATATTCAGGAACGACGCAGGGATTACGAACGAACGCCATATTCCACCGCCATTATGGAGAACCGCCCGATTGAGGTGACCTCTTTTTTTAAACGTGTCAAAGAGGAAGACGTCCAATACCTGGTTCCGCTCTCATATGCCGGACAGGTTCAAGGATTCTGGGCATTTGTGATTTCATCCGGTAACATGCTAGAAATAAACTATATGCTCTCCATTATTCGAAATTTTGCCGTGGAAATTGGTGAACTTCTATACAAACGCGAACAATGGCTTGCGGAAAAGAAAAAAAAGCAAAATCTGTTTCGTAAACTTTTAGCGGTTGAAACCAGGGATGATCTTTACCATGAAGTAAATGCCATCATATCCATGCTGGTTCGGCGTCTTTCCACACTTGATCATCTTCTGAACTCACTGGAATCTCCGATTATTCTTTATGATATCTTCGGCCAGGTAATCCATGTTAACCAAGCGATGAATAAACTGCTTACCCAAATGAAGGTGACGCCATTTAAAATGAGTGCAATGGATCTGGCCATCCGATTGACCGGTTATAATGCTGAAGAGATGCGAGATAAACTGAGTCAGGTCATGCTCAACCATATTCGCCTTAACCTTCCGGTAATGCTTTCAGATGCCCCCTACGCCTATCGGATCTCGATCCATCCATTGGTCGGTGAGGATGAAACCCTTCACCAGGATGATGAAGCTTATCCATTTAATATCCATGGCATGCTCTTTGAGATGACCGATTTAACGGAAACCAAAGACCTGTCTCTTGTTAAATCAGACGTTTTTGAACGAAGTAATATTCAGTTGAAACATGGTGTGGAGTCCATTACCAATGCCTGCGTTTTGCTGGAAGATGAAGAGACCGAAAATAAAGATCAAATTTTAACTGAGCTGCTGACCCAAAAGGATAAAATGATTTCATTCATGGATGAGTTGAGTGGCTATATGGACAAAGAGATAATGTTCGACGGTCAGCAACTGTTCCCTGTCATGCCGTTAAAGCAGATCACCGACGTGCTTGCCTTAGTCAAAGAAGACTTGGAAAAAAAGAAGATAACCATCGACCTGGCCGAAGACCATTTTCCGGATATGGCCCTGGCAGTGCCTTCGGATTTGAAAATACTGTGTAAGGCCATGTTGACCATCTTGCTGGAAGATGCTTTTAATGACACCACAATTCACATCACCGCCGCCAATGAAAATGGTACCATGTGTTACACCCTTTCCAACACCGGTTACGGCATGCCCAATGAAGATTTTCAACGTCATCTGACAAATAAACAGATCAGCGGCACAACCTCCTATCAACAGATTTATCAACTTTATCCTAAATTAGAGCATTGGAAGGCTCACTTATCCGGATCAAGTGAAGTTGGCAAAGGCATCATCTTTATGTTGAAACTGCAGAAATTCCATTGATTTATGAATCTCTAATGAATCCATTGATTTTAAACATATTTCCACAGGGTGCCCTGGCAGGCTCCGTCACCACAACGGTGTGGGTCGGGGTCTGTGTCACCTGTTTTTTTAATCTCAGGCTGGGCTGGGTGCTCAGCGGTCTTGTTGTACCAGGCTATCTGGTACCGCTTCTGATTATTAAACCGTTTGCCGTGGCCGTCATCATCCTTGAAGCAATGGTCACTTATTTTTTTGTATGGTTTTTTTCCGAATTTTTGTCCAAAGCTGGGCTATGGCACAGCTTTTTTGGCCGGGACCGTTTTTTTGCATTTCTTTTGGTCAGCGTCGTCGTCCGGCTGCTCTTTGACACGGTGCTTCTACCTTTAGCGGCGGAGAATATTACCCAGCAGCTGGGTATTGTATTCGATTATCGAAATAACCTGCACAGCTTCGGGTTAATTGTTGTGGCGCTGATGGCCAATCAATTCTGGAAACCGGGGCTTTGCCGGGGTTTTTTTGTATCATTTATTACCATTTTAACGACCTATCTTCTGGTACGATACGGTCTGATGAAGTTCACTAACTTCTCCATGGGTAATATTGTTTATATGTACGAAGACATGGCTGCCTCCATGCTCTCCAGTCCCAAAGCATATATTATTCTTCTGATCACATCGGTGGTGGCCTCCCGTATGAATCTTCACTACGGATGGGACTACAGCGGAATTTTAATCCCCTCGCTACTGGCCCTTCAGTGGTATCAGCCGATGAAACTGCTGTATTCATTTGCCGAAACCTTTGTTATTCTTGGGTTGGCTTCACTTGTGCTCAGGCTTCCTTTGTTTAAAGAAGCAAACATGGAGGGAGCCAGAAAGATTTTGCTTTTTTTCAATATCGGATTTTTTTACAAACTTTTGACGGGATGGCTTCTCCTTCTGTATTTTCCGGAACAAAAAATAACCGATTATTATGGATTTGGATATCTTTTGACAACATTGCTGGCCATCAAAATGCACGATAAAGATATTGCTGTTCGCATGACACGGGCAGTGCTTCAAACGTCCATTGTGGCCGTGCTTATTGCGAGTATCATTGGATTTTCAATGACCTTTATCCCTAATCTGCTTTCATTAAATACAATAAATGACCCTCTGCCTGTTGGGATGGGAACAAAGAAAAACGATTTCCAAGCACTGCCGTTAATTGAATTAATAAAAAATGAAAAAATCAATCTGTTCACATCCTACCATAAAAACAGCTTTGTCTCTCCTTTACCAAGGGAGATGGAGATTTTTGCAGAAGCCGTTAAAGCCCTGGAAAGCTTTAGTTCAACCCAGTCCCAAAAGGATCTGATCATTGGTAAAAATTTGTTAAACCGGATCAACTATACCCTCTCTTCCGTGGAAAACCATTATCTTTTCTTGCATGAGAAAGGCCCGCGAAGGGGATGGGGTAGCTATGTGATTAATACCGCCCCCCATAATGGAATGGTTGTGGCGGTCCCGGCGCCTCTTGAAGAGTGGGGGGCTCTTGAATCCGCAGCCTGGCTTTTTACGTCGATGCAGTGCAAAGCCATGGCTGTGGGCGGAACAAAATTATCAACCAATGACAATGGCGCCTCCAACACCCTTCAAAACCCATTTACCCTGTTTTCAACATTTCATCGAACATTGGGCAGACGTAATATCCTGCAAATACGCGGCCACACGGCAAAGAGTATACGGATTTTAAGTGGTCAGCGCACGCCACCTTCGTTGGGAAAAACGCCTGCGGTTGATTCCATTTTATGGATTAAAGGGGCGGTGCCCGCCGGTCTTGACTTGACATTTTTGAAAAAAAATATTGGTCAATTTCAAATCGAGTGGGGGGATTCCCCGTTTAAAAACATATTGAGGGAACGCAGCCATACCGGGTTTGCCGAACTGATGCTGAACCGTGAGCAGGCAAGACGTATCATGTTTAAAACCCCTTATTCTAAAATGGATCTCTCTGTGGAATTTAGAGAAGAGAGTATTGCCGGATATCTTCAAGATTGGATATTGCGAAGCAAGGAACATCTTGCCGAAAAGGGCTCCGGGCGTTACCAAATCCCCACCTTCGAAGAACTGCTCTATTTCGACCATGAAATTTTGACACCATTGCTGCATATTTCTAAGATAATGTATAAAAATGGACAATGGACACCGGAAGGATTGGACGAACTAAAGGCGCTTAATTTGGCTGCTGCGGCAATGGGCTATGAGATCATCCGTTATTTTCATAAAACATCCGGTCAGGATTATCTGATCCTGTCGGAAAGGGATGATCTGCCCCAAAAGCGCTATTGGGGGATGTACATATTCCGTCTGGGAGAAACCGCTGATTAT
>DATFIL010000567.1:0-4225 GCA_035270145.1 Desulfobacter sp.
CTTAATTTTTGTTCTGTTCCAATTGACCTTTGCCTGCATTTCCATTGCCATTGTACTGGGTTCTGTCGTGGACAGAATGAAATTTTCTTCCTGGATACTGTTTACCATCCTGTGGGTGACATTTGTTTATGCACCTGTATGCAATTGGGCATGGGGTGGGGGATGGATGCATCACATTGGTGCCCTGGATTTTGCCGGTGGTAATGTTGTTCACATTAATGCCGGTGTATCAGGCCTGGTGCTGGCTCTGGTGTTAGGTAAACGCAATGGCTACGGAAAGGAAGCCATGATCCCTTCATCGGTTACGTTTACTGCCCTGGGTGCCGGACTTCTGTGGTTTGGCTGGTTTGGCTTCAATGCAGGCAGTGAACTGGCAGCCGACGGCGTGGCAGCATCCGCATTCATGGTTACCAACACGGCTGCATCCGTTGCAGGACTTGCCTGGATGTTCGTTGAGTGGAAGATATCAGGAAAGCCCACAGTTCTCGGACTTGCTTCCGGCGCTGTTGCAGGCTTGGTGGGGATCACGCCGGCAGCAGGATTTGTCTCCCTTGGCGGTGCATTTGCCATTGGCGCAGTTGCCGGTGTTTTAGGATATGTAGGCGTTGTCGTAATTAAACAGAAACTTGGGTACGACGACTCTCTTGATGCCTTCGGAATCCATGGCCTTTGCGGCGTCTGGGGTGCCCTGGCCACAGGCCTTTTTGCCACACCGGCAGTTACGGAAGGAGCAGTTGGCCTTTTTTACGGTAATACAAAACAATTGGGCATCCAGTTTCTCTCCATAATCGGCACCGCAGCCTTTGCAGCTATTGCCACACTGATCGTTATTTATATTACGAAAGCACTCACCGGCGGGATCAGGGTGGATCCGGAAGATGAACTCTCCGGTCTTGATAATGCCATTCACGGCGAACGCGGTTTTGAAATTGAATAAAACGAATAAGATTACGGGTAAACTGTAAGGGCCATCCATGCCCCTTACAGCGTCCCAAATAAAACGTACCAAGATGCAAAAGCCCCGGAATGTTCTTTTCCGGGATTTTGCTGTCAAGACGCTTTAAAAAAGTATTGACATAAATTTAAAATTCGATTAGATTGCATGGCTCATGGGCCCAGGTAGCTCAGTCGGTAGAGCAGGGGACTGAAAATCCCCGTGTCAGCAGTTCAATTCTGTTCCTGGGCACCATTTACATTACATATATTGGCACACGTCCCCATCGTCTAGCCCGGTCCAGGACACAGGCCTTTCACGCCTGCGACAGGGGTTCGAATCCCCTTGGGGACGCCACTTAAAAATAAAAGCTTTCGGCATTTTGCCGGAAGCTTTTTTGATTTTCGGACACAAAAACTTTGGTGTTATTCTTTCATCGCCCTTTTAAGGGAGGACCTTGATCATTCTTTCGGCCAGGTATTGGGTAGGAGCAGATTCCATATCCGCCCCTACAGTTTGGACCAAACAATCCGGGAGGTTCAGTTTTAGAAATAAAAAAAGGGGCTGGTTAAAAATCAGCCCCTTTTAATCAATTATACAGCTTAAACGCTATTTTCTGTTGGCGTAATCTGCATAGCCCATGGCAACCGTACGGTAGACAATGTGGGCCAATTTTGAATAGGGCAGGAATGCAAACAGATTGAAAATGGCAATCAGGTGAATCCAGTAAAAGAAGTAAGAAAGCCATGCAATTTCAGCCAGGCGTGTCATCTCCGCGAGCATACCGGAAACGCCTAAGGCGAAGACAATACCAAGAATAAACCAGTCTTTATAAGTTGTGATCTGTTCCTTGTTGGTAAGTCTGCTCTTGATCATCAAGCCTGAACCAATGACCAGGGCAACTCCTGCGATATTAGCAAGCCATTTAATGGGGTTAAGCTGGGGATAAGGCCCGGCATAACCGCCTACGTAAAGCATGATACCGCATACTGCAGTTACAATAAAAAGACCGATAAAGGCAAAAAGCACCATCATATGCGGGGTGGCGCGCTCTTTATTGGATCCGCACTGGGTGAATTTGTCATGTTTCAATATCATGGGTATGATATTTTTAATAGACATTAAAAGCGCTTTGTAATCAAGGCTGGTTTTGTCTGTTTTGCCTTCAAGTACCGCATTGTCATGAATGTCGACAATGAAGCGTTTCAAACCAAGAAAGAAGACAACTGTGGCAAAAATAGCCAAGGGGACAAAGGTCATATCCACAAACCAGGTGGATACAAAGTTGGCATGGGCGATAACATGTTCTGCGCCTTCATGGGCATGGGACCAGTGAAGACGTCCGCCAAGGGCATCGCCGAACAGGAAATGGAAAATTTTTTCCATGGTGCCGCCGAAGCCCATTGTGATAATGGCAAGCAGCGCAAACCAGGCCGCCGGGATCCCAAGCAGATATGGCAGTTTGCATGGATCGTTCACGGCCTTGGCAAGGGATTTGGGGGTTGCGTATTCAGTAATGGCTGCAGAGCGGACCGCTGCCAGTACATCACCTGGGGCTGCGCCCCGGGGACACATATCCGTGCAGTCACCGCAATTGTGGCACAGCCAGATGTCTCCGTTGCTGATCAGTTTGTCTTTAAGACCCCATGAGGCAGCAATCATTTCCTTTCTGGGGAAGGGGCTGCCTTCAGGTGCAATGGGGCAGGCCACGGAACATGTGGCGCATTGGTAACATTTTTTCAGGGTTTCTCCACCAAGACCTCTGATTTCAGCAATGAATTCCAGATCTGGTTGGGGAATATAATTGGCACTCATAGTAGATACCTCCATTAAGTTTGTATGCCGCAGTTAGAAACCTTTGAACGGGTTCGGGCCAAGTGCGTCCACTTCTTCAACAAAGTCGTTGACGATCTGGGGCAGTTTGTCATATTCATCAATGGCGACTTCCACAAATGCCACACGTTCTTCTTCAAGGGCCAGTGAGGCGAGTGCATCACCGATTTTTTTGACGCGGACTTCAGCAAGTTCTGAACCTTTGACAAAATGGCATTGGTAATCATCGCCGTGCTTGCAGCCAATGAGGATAACGCCGTCAATACCCTGGGCCAATGCGTCCTTGATCCAAATGGTATTCACGGAACCCAGGCAGCGAACCGGGATTATCCGGACGTCAGGTGAGTAGTCCACGCGGTTCATGCCCACCATATCAAATGCCGGGTATGCATCGTTTTCACATACCAGGGCCAGAAAGCGCAGGGGTGGTTCATCATAATCGTCTTCAGACGGAACACTGATGGCCTTAACCTGGGAACCGATACTGTCAATGGTATAATCGGCGAACGAGATAATACGTTCCGGACAAGCACCCATGCAGGTACCGCAGCGGCGGCAGCGGGTGGGATTGACTTTTGGGGTTCCTTTGGCATCATCATCCAGGGCACCGAAGGGGCATTCAACCGTGCAGCGTTTACACTGGGTGCATCTCTGGAAGAAAAATTCCGGGTATGTCAGGTCACCGGAACGGGGGTGAACGGACATGCCGCGGTTGGCGCTTTCAATACACTGAATCGCTTTCAATGCTGCGCCGGTTGCGTCTTCCATGGACTCTTCAATGGTCATGGCCCGGCGGACGGCACCGGCTGCGTAAATACCGGTTCTCTGGGTTTCATAGGGAAAGCAGATATAGTTTGAATCGGCATACTGCCCGAAAATATCATTGTCCCTGAAACCGGGGCCCTGGCGGTAGGCCAGGTTGATGACCGGGTTGTCTTTGGTGGCCGGAATCATGCCGCTTGCCACAACAACCAAGTCCGCTTTAAGCGCCAGGCTTTCACCCAGCAGTGTGTTTTGGGCGGTCACCATCAGTTCCGTACTCATGGGCGTAACATCGGTGACTGCACCCTTGGTCATGAAAATGCCGTCATCCTGCTGCATGGCTTTATAAAAATACTCCTGCAGGCCGGGGGTCTTCATGTGCTGGTAAATAATATAGGCCTTGCCGTCAGCATAGTCTTCTCTGACGTAACGGGCCTGTTTCAGCGCAACCATGGAGGTTACGGCACCGGTGTATTCAAAATCACTGTCGTCTTCATCTTTGCCGGCAGACTGGATAAATATAACATTTTTGGCCGGCTTGCCATCGGAGGGACGCAGGATTTTGCCCTTGGCCGCAATCATCTCAAATTCGTCATTGGTAATGACATTGGGGTTGTCCACGGCCAGGTGAGCGTATGCGTCGCCTTTCAGTACATCAGGGCGCCAGCCGGCAGCCAGAATAACTGCCCCGTAAAG
>DATFIL010000568.1:0-3534 GCA_035270145.1 Desulfobacter sp.
CCCTGTTCTTTATGATCCCGTTCCTGCCCCTGCTGCTGAAGTCACCCCGCCACCCCCGACAGCGCCCGGACCCGACACGCCACCGGTGCAGAAAAAAAAGCCGCGGTATCTTATTGACTGGCTCAAGGATGTGTTCAAATGAAAATCTATTGTTTTTGTCTTACTGTCATGGCCCTCATCGTTTTATCCGCCTGTGCACAAAAAAGGCATGTCTCAATGCCCCAGTCTCATTTGCCCCCTGAATCCGTACCTGAGATTGGTGGGCCTGTAACGGATCAAGGCACTGTGCCCGATGATTCGGCAATTGGGGAGAGAGGGGTGGATCAGAATCCGCTTTTGTCTGCTGTGCGCCCTCTTCAGCGTCCCCGGCCCAAAGCGTTGACCCGGATGATTCGCAATGCCGAAAATCAACTTAAAAAAAGACAACCCCAGCTTGCCTTTTCCACCCTGGAGCAGGCATTGTATATTGATGGTCAGGATCCGCTGGTCTGGCATCTGATGGCAAGGGCCCAGCTTGACCAGGGAAATGTTGTCCAGGCGGTTTCCCTGGCCCAAAAATCCAACAGCCTGGCTGCTGCGTATCCGGACGTAAAGAAAAAGAATGCTGCGCTGCTTCGCCAAGCCCAGGGGTGGGCGGATTAGATTCATATACGGTTTGTGTCCAGCAATCTTCATTTTATTCTCGCACAAAACCTCAAAGGTACAAAAGACCACAAAGTTGAAATCCTAAAAGATATAGCGATGCAATAGTATTGCAATACTAATAATTTGTATTATATTGGTATTGAGATACTAATATGGAGATTGCTTATGCTTGACCAATTGTTTATCCTGCACAGGAACGTCCTGGATATGACAGACCGGCCTTTTCATCGGTACTTTATAAAAAAATACGGGCTTGAAAACAGGTTTTCCATTATTACCGGGCAGCGGGGTGTGGGAAAGACCACGATAATTATACAATATATCCAGGACTTTACCCATAAGGATATACTCAGCAAAAAAGCGCTTTATGTGCCTGTGGATCATTTCAAAGTGGCCGGCCATGCCATTTATGATATTGCCGAAGCCTTTGTCAATCACGGTGGTAAGCTCTTATGTCTGGACGAGATCCATAAATATCCGGGGTGGTCAGCGGAGCTGAAAAGCATTTATGATTCATTTCCTGACCTCAAGCTGATTGTTTCCGGCAGTTCAGCGCTTGAAATCCATAAAGGGAGCCATGATCTGAGCCGGAGGGCCATCATCCATAAAATGACAGGTCTGTCTTTCAGGGAGTTTATTGAGATGAAACACGGGATCAAACTGCCGGTATACGATCTTGAATCACTGCTGTCCGACCACGAAGCTTATTCCCGTGACATCACAAAGGAATTTGAAAAAAAAGATAAGAAAGTGCTTCCTCTTTTCAACACCTATCTGCGTCACGGTTATTTTCCCTATTTTATGGACTTTACCGATGAAAGGGCATATTTTACCATCCTGGAACAGGGTCTGCATACCACCATCGAAAGTGACCTGCTTTCCATTTATCCCAGGCTTTCCGGGGTCAGTGTAAAAAAAATCAAACTGCTCCTCTCCGCCATTGCGTCTTCAGCGCCCTTTACACCCGACATGAAACGGCTGAAGAACATAGTGGAAATCGGTGATGAAAGAACGCTGAAAACTTATCTGAAATATCTGGAAGATGCCGGGGTGATTACCTGTCTGCCTAAAAGCGGCAGGAGTATCCGGAAGCTGGAAAAACCTGAAAAGGTATATTTGAACAATACAAACCAGGCCTTTGCCATCAGCAACAGGACTGAAATCGGAACCATCAGAGAATTGTTTTTTGCCCGGATGCTCATGGAATCGAACACCGTGGAAATTCCCCCCAAAGGGGATTTTCAGGTTAACGGCAGGGATGTTTTTGAAATCGGGGGAAAAGGTAAAACCTTCAGGCAGATTAAAGATCAGCCCGATTCATACCTTGCCCTGGACAATATAGAACAGGGGATGAATGCTAAAATACCCCTGTGGCTGTTCGGCTTCCTCTATTGACAAGCGGCTTTGCCTGAAGCCGTCAGAGACCGTAAAAAGTCTAATTCTGGTAAATTTAAAGCTCTTAAAATTGGGTACAAATCTTGAGCAAGCTAAGGGGCTCGGATATTTAGAGAGCCCACTGAAAACCCATTATGGTTAGGTATGGAAATTTTACTATCTTCAATTGTGTTTACGGCGGACCTGGTGTTTCGAATGGGTTCGGTCATGTTTATCAGCCTTTTCGGTGTGGAGCTATTCATGCAGATGGGGCTGATGCGCCACCTGAAACCTTTTGGGGAACCTGTGGCAAGGATCGCCCGGTTGCCGGCCGAAACGGCGGTTTGTTTTCTAGCCGCAGTCGGTTCCATGATCGCGGCCCACACCATGGCCGCCCAATTTCATGCGGACGGACGCTTTGACGACCGTGAACTGCGGCTGACCGGCATCCTCAATACGGTGCCTTTTCATTTCAAGGAGACCCTGACCTTTCAGCTTCCCGTTGTCCTGCCCCTGCTCGGCGCCCGTCTGGGCATGATTTACATTGCCGCCTTCTGGCTTAACGGCGCATTGAAACTTGGCTATGTATTGGTCCGCGGAAGGGCTTGGGCCAATGGCAGTACGCCTTTGGAAACCGGGGATGACCCCTTTTCAACCCACGAATGCACACCGGACGCTGCGGACTGTCTTAACCGCAGTTTTATCCGGCTTTTGAAAGACGCCTGGCATGCAAGAAAAAAACTGTTTTTCAAAATGACGGGCGTGCTGGCTGTTGTGACCTTGCTGGTTCAGGTGCTGACGCTGTCAGGAATGCTATCCTGGGTAGAGGCGGGGATCGCCCCGTTGACATCCGCCCTTGGCCTGTCTCCGGCCGTCATTGGTCCGCTCACCACCTATATATTCAGTCCGGTTGCCGGGATCAGCTACATGTCAACCCTGTTGACCCAAAACAGCATCAGCGGCTATGAGGCGATTACGGCCTTGATCGCCGGCGGTCTTATCATGATACCGATTACCCGCCTGCGCCGGACCTTGCCCCGGTATATAGCCATTTACGGGGCGCGTAACGGTGCTGCCATATGTGTTTTGACCATGGTGTTTGGTCTTTCGTCCAAAATACTGGTTCTGGTTTGGATTCTCTTGTTTTATTAAGTTTTCTGCGCCTTGCATGGCAACTTTTCGTCCAAACACGGGGGTGTGTCCCACCTTTTACATTTGCAAAAATCAGACCAATTTTAAAACACCCATAAATCCATTAAAAAAAAGTATTTCCATGAAAAATGGTTGCTATTCTTACACCCAAGAGTAAAAAAAACGATCAAACTTTCATAGAATTTGATTGCGGCTTAATTTTGAGCCTGCTTTGTCAGATCAAACAATCATCTTATGTAAAAGCTGGGACACACCCATTATAATCGAATTCTGCTGGGAGCTGTATTAATTCCTTCATTTTTAACCAATATGTCTATTTTTTTGGACTTACTGGCTGAATATATATGATATAGAAAAGGAAAA
>DATFIL010000569.1:0-3155 GCA_035270145.1 Desulfobacter sp.
TCGGCCCGGCGAATTTCCTGGATGATCCGTCCGGCAAGGGCGCCGGCATAGGAACGCCTGTGTCCCCGGATGTCGGCCTCATCCTTCACGCCTGCCAGGGATATACGGACAAATTTACGCTCAAGGCTCTGGGCAATGGACTGGCCCAGTGATGTTTTCCCCGTGCCCGGAGGGCCGGCAAAGCAGATTACAGGCCCCTTGGCTTCCACAAGACCTGTTTTTTTACCCAGGGCTTTTTTAACGGTTTCCCGGATGTCATCAAGCTTAAGGGGCTTGGGAATAAAGTGAAACGATCCGCGCTTGATGGCATCCACAGCCGTGAGCACCGTGGCATATCCGGAGATGATAATCACCTCAGTGGAAGGGCTTGTGGCCTTTATACGTTCCAAAAGCGCCATGCCGTCGATCTTATCCATTTTAAGATCCGTGATCACAAGATCCACGGTCTTTCCTTTTAAAAATTCCAGGGCCTGGGTGCCGCCGTCAGCCGTGCTGACCTCATATCCCTCCTTGGACAGGACATGCTCCAGGTTCATCCGGGTGATCTGTTCATCATCCACCACCAGAATGGTGTTTTTCCGGGACAGCTTCATCTGCCGGACGGCCAGGTGCTCAAGAATTCTCTCCTTGATTTCTTCAAGTCCATAATGATCGGAGTTCAGGATTTGTTCCGCCCGCCGGATGTCAAGATTATCCTGGGTGTATCGGTTCCAGGGCAAGGTGGTCACATAGTCGATATGGTTGAGCCCGATGGTGTACTCTACCGCAGTGGGGTTGATTTTTTCAAGCCGGTCCACCTCTTTGAACAAAATTTTTTCAACCTCGACCGGCATGCTTTGATCGAGCACGGCTTCGCGCAGCGCGGCAATTTCTTCTGCTCTTGTATCAATAACCTCAGTCTCTTCTTCTTTTTTAAAGATTCGTTTCACCCTGACAGCCCTTTCTCTTCAGACTTCAAAATTTATTAAGTTTTTAGTATGGAGCACTGAGCAATTACCATGCCTGATGCCTAGTTAGAGGTGCGGCAGCCCTTTAAAAAAGGATTGCATAAGGGTTTTTCAATCCCCTCAAACAAAAGTAAAAGAAGAATTCGTTATAAATTGTTTCATTACGCAACACCGACATTGACAATTGCAATATCCGTAAACAGGCGCGTGACAAGGCTTTGAATAATGATTTCAAAAAGCATTGCATTCTGCAACATGATTGAAATTGAAAGCCTGGTCCAGAACTTGTGGGAAGCCTTGCTAATCAGACTGTTGCGGCTGTTTTTGGGGAACTGGTATGCAACTTGCTCATTATTTGACGGTAATAATGATAAACCCAATACATCTATAAGGAGGATAGTGGCGTATGCAGTTTTTAAATAAAATATTAACTCTTGGCAAAAAACACGGCAATGCGGAAAAAGCAATTAAATTTTCCCAGCCTTGCGCCAACAATGATGCTGATATTGATACCGATCAGTGCATGTTGTGCCGGGAAAACGAGGGGAAAAACCTGGTGGTTGCCACCCTTGAAAGCCGGTTTTCCGATGATATGGTTGAGTATGCCCTGGATATGGCCAAACGTATGGATTACGGCATTATCGCGATAAATGCAGCCAATCTGACCCATGACGTGACCTCATTTTTTTCCACCACCCAGGAAGAACTGTACGCCGATTTTAAGGATACAGCCGCAAAAAATGTGACACCGTTCGAGGCAAAGGCCACAGAACTGGGCCTGAAATTTGCCCATACCACAAGCCAGGCCGATGTTGACCATGCCATTGCCGATATCACCAAGGAGTGCGGTCACATTGAATTTATTATTTCCGAGAACAAGCGTCCTGCTGCGATAAGGGATGCTGCCGTCAACCAGAACCGGATTGCCCAGCGGCTTTGCGTTTATTCAGTCAATTAGGAGGACTTCTTTCATGAGTGCTCATTTTATCATCGGTCTTTGTATCGTTTTGTTTACAGCGGTGCTGTGCTTTATCTACAGAAATGAAGAAGAAGAATAGTACCAGCATTTAAAATAGTTAATTTTTCAATGGAGTGTTTTCTATAATGACACCTGATATGATTATGACCATGATCATCCTGGTCTTTGTTATCTGCCTGTTTGTGTTCGAATGGGTGCGGGTAGATGTGGTTGGGATAATGATGATGGTCCTTCTCCCCCTGATTGGACTGATCTCTCCAAAAGAAGCCTTTGTGGGCTTAAGCTCCAATGCAGTTTGTTCGATTATTGCCGTAATTATTATTGGCGCCGGATTGGATAAAACCGGCGTTATGAACAAAGTGGCCAAGCCCATTCTGGCCCTGGCAGGCAGAAGTGAAGCCAAAATTATGATTCTGGTCTCAAGTACTGTGGGCGTTATTTCAAGTATGATGCAGAACATTGGGGCCGCAGCCCTGTTTTTGCCCGCTACCCAGAGAATATCCAAGCGGGTGGGGATACCCACGTCCCGTATCCTGATGCCCATGGGGTTTTGCGCCATTATCGGTGGAACGCTTAGCCTTGTCGGTGCAAGCCCGACCATTCTGCTCAATGACCTTATGGTGCTGGGCGGTGAAAAGCTTGAACCTTTCGGGTTGTTTACCCAGACCCCCATCGGTGTGTGTCTGTTGATTACGGCGCTTTTCTACTTTTTGATTTTCGGACGGTTCATTCTTCCCAACGCAAGCGGAGACAACGGCAAAGGAGCCACAGATGTGCTCATTAACGAATATCAGGGCGTCAACAGCCTGGTCGAAATGCATGTACCTGAAGGCACCGGAACCACAGGACTTCTGGATGATTTAAACATTCGTCCCCGGTTTCTTGTTACGGTAATCGGCATCTCTTCTCCCGCCACCCGGACCACCAATCATGTGCCCCGCAGCTATGAAGGAATTAACAGCGGCGATGATATTGCCGTGGTCGGCAAAAGGGAAAATATTGAGCAGCTGGCAAACGAATATGGCTGGCAGATAAAGCCTGCCCTTGAAACTTTTGCAGACTTTCTGGCCAATACCAATGCCGGCATGGCCGAGGTGGTTGTGGCACCAAGATCTGAACTCATCGGCAAAACATTAAACGAAGTTAATTTTAAAAAAATGTACGGACTCAATCCTCTGGTGCTTTTCAAGGGGAACCGTAAATATTACTCAGGGCTGACAAATATTCGT
>DATFIL010000570.1:0-2592 GCA_035270145.1 Desulfobacter sp.
GGCAGAAATCCAGGATCGTCAGGTGAGGTTTTACGCGCTTTTTTTAAATATTCCCCTGCTCTTTTACGGTATTGTTCTTTAAGGGATTTTTCCCTGGCGCCAAAGCGCATGGCCGTGCTTGCCGCCCCAAATCCTAACGCCGGCAGGAAAACCAGAAAAGCAAACCAGAACACGGAGAGGTAGGGGCGTGAATGGATACTTGCAATATCTTCTTTGATATCCAGAATATCTCTGTTCTGCAGCTTAACCTCGGATTTTTTGACCTTGGGTCCCGGCGGCGTTCCTGCACCGCTATTTGCAGCAGGGGTTCCATCCACAATGGTTACAGGACCGCCCGGCTGTACGTCAAGGGTTAAAGGCGTTGTGGTAATGGTTTTATACGTCTTTGAATCCGTATCAAAAAAAACCAGACAAAGGCCCGGAATAACGGCCTTTCCGGGTACAGAGGCGACCAGGGCCTGCTTGAACACTTTGTGTCCCTCAAAGCCCTGTTCGGTGACCTGTATATCCTGGGCCGGGGTGTCTTCATACACCTTGAATCTGGCCGTATCCAGGTTCAGGGCCGGCAACGCCGCATCCATAATATTTCCCGTTCCTTGAATAATAACGGTCAATGTGACGGATTCGCCTGTTTTCACCGTGTTTTTGTCCAGTGCACTTGATATGGAAAATTTGCCCACAAGGCCTGAAAAAGGCTGATCCCCTTTGTATTCCGGCAAGGCAGAGACTGTCAGATCCACAGCATTGGAGACCACGCGCACAGGCTTTGCCGGTGTGGTATCAAAAAAAGAATCCCGGAAAAACGAATCGTTAAATACGGAATTAAACGGATCACGTTGTCTGGCCCGCCGCATGGGCACCTGGGCCACAAAAACAGCCGGTGAAATGGTAAACTGCCCGGGGGTGTCCGCCTGGACCAGATATTTTGCCTCATTTACCATAAAAGCCCGGCCGTTGATAGTCCGGGTGGACTTGGACCAATCCGTCAACTGCTTAGCTGTCAGGCCTTTGAACTGGGGGGGATCAAAGGAGGCGCCCTTGATCCGTTTTGCCGCGCACAGTTTCAGGGTATACACGGCCTGCTGTCCCGGCACGATGCCGTCGCTGCTCAGGGATGCTTCGGCAAAAAAATCGCCCTTGACATCACCGGCCTGTGCTGAGGGTTCTTTCACCAGGATTTTTATCTCCCCGGTTAATACGGATTCGCCGTCCCGGACACAGGTGATGGGTGGAATTGTCAGCTCGCCGGTTTTTTGAGGCATCAGCATGAACCGGTATATGACCTTATGGCTCCATGTGCCATTGATATAGCTTCTGCTGGACTGGGTACCGGCGGAATTGACCTGGAACCCGGTGATGGAAGATGTGTCCACGTTAGCCTCACCGCCGTCTACAATCACCTGCAATGATACAACATCCTGGGGTGTGATACGGGTCTGGTCCACCTGGGCCGTGGCGGTAAAGGCAAGGGCTGTGCAGGGCAGACAAAAGAACAGGATTGCCATTGCCCAGCATGCCATATGAATATGCGTTCGGTTCATAATAGTAATATTACCAATCCTTATCATTGCTCCGTACTCCGGTTTGGGGAATCAGGGCCATGCCGGGTTTATCTTCCAGGCGGTTGAGACGGTTTTCAAGCATTTTTGACTGTGGCGGCTGCATGTTTTCCTGTCCCTTTTGCCCTTTCCCGGATTTCTCTGCAGGGGCCGTCTGGGTCTGGGAATCCTTTGGTGACATATCCTGATGCTGATCCGTTTTGGGCTGGTTTGGCTGCCGGTTATTTTTTTCAGGTTTATTTTGCTGATTTTTATTTTTATCGCCCTGATTTTTCTGAGCCTGTTCAGGGTCCTGCCCCTGCTCCTGGTTTTGTTTTTGAGACTGATCTTTTTGATCCCGGCTGTTTTGCTGATTTTGATCCTTCTGCTTTTGATCCTCCTGATCCTTGTTTGACTTGTCTTTATTTTGATTGTCCTGATCTTTATTCTGCTGTTTTTGCTGCTGCTGTTTTTGCTCCTAAAGCTTTTTCTTTACAAACTCAAGATTTTCTTTGGCCTGGGTATCATCGGGAAACGCCTTGAGCAGGTTCTGATAATCCTCAACGGCCTTATCCAGATGATTTTGGCGGTAATGGGTGTTGGCCAGGTTATACAGGGCATTGTGTTTAAGGTCCCTCTGCTTTGCATTCACCGCCTGGGCAAAGTTGGATTCAGCCAGGTCATATTCACCGGCTGCATAGGCCGCCGCCCCGATATTATAATAAAGACGCAGGTCATCCGGATTTTCAAGCTGGGCATCAATATAATGCTTTTTTGCCTGCGGGTACTGTTCGTTCTGCCAGGCCTTTATGCCTTCTTTTACCGAAGAGGTCCAAACCCCGGCCCGGGCAAGTCCCGGTGCCATAAGTCCTATGACAATGGCCAGGCAAATCAGGGAATGCCCCCCTTGAACACCGCGTTTCCGGCCAGGTCCCTGGGGAAAGACAAGCTCTGCAAGCAATAGCAGTACACAGGGAAGCAAGGCCCACTGAAATCGTTTTTCCCAGACCTTTTTGCGGCCCTGGGTCAGTTCCTTTCGCTCCATGGTGCCCAG
>DATFIL010000571.1:0-4511 GCA_035270145.1 Desulfobacter sp.
ACCTATAGCGACCAGGGATTTTCTCTGATTGACATACAGACATCTCATTGGTATGGCATTCGATGATATCGAAAATTTACTTATGCCAGTAGTCTTCAGATCTCATTGAAAGGTATTGGAATGAACACATTAACTTTTGAACCACATGCTAAAAAATTATCATTTGATTCGGATAATATGTGGGTAGAACTCACGGACGGACGTCAGCTTGGTGTTCCACTTGCTTACTTCCCACGACTCCTCAATGCATCCCAAACACAAAGAGCTGATTATATCATCAGCGGTGGTGGTACCGGCCTGCATTGGGAAGAACTTGACGAAGACATTTCAGTGAAAGGTCTTTTATTGGGAATTGGTGACAGAACTCAATCTGCCAGAAAGGCATCATGACTTTCCGTCCTTCCTTAGAGCAAGAGCAGGATTAAGAGCACGATGGCGTATAGGTGTCAGGGAACAATGTCACCAACAAGGCCGTTGCCGTTGCCGCATTGATCATATTTAAGATTAACGATTTGTCCTTTAAGACTGTTCGGATTGCCATGTGCATCCTTTTCATTCTTAATAAAAACAGTTAGGTAGTTGGTGGTGACTGCCTTCAGCATACCTGTACGCCGGTCCCGTTGATTCTGGATCAGGCCCTTAAGTATTCGACCCTGGTTTGACTTAATAAAATCTTTATGTTTTTGCTCGCCAAGCTCGCGCATCAGTGCCGCTCTTTTTTTTGCCGTATCCGATGGCACCTTTGGGGTAAAATGCCATGCCGGCGTCCCTTTTCTTGGTGAATAGGGGAATACATGCAGGTAAGATACGGGCAGATCTGCCACAAGCTTGTATGTATTTTCAAATGCCTTGTCGGTTTCACCGGGAAAGCCCATGATTACATCAAGGCCAATACCGGCATGGGGCAGAGTCGCATGGATGCTGTGAATGACTTTTGAAAACTGTTCAACTGAGTAAGGCCGCTTCATACGGGACAGTATCCCATTGTCCCCTGCCTGGAGAGGGATATGGAAATGATCGCACAAAATATGCCCGGGTCGTGCCAGATGAATAAGATCATCCGTTATTTCATGGGGCTCTATGGAGGAAATTCTTATTTGATCCACCGGTTTTTTTTCATCAAGGGTTTTTACAAGTTCAGTCAAAGAGGTTTGAGGCGTTAAATCAAGACCATATAACCCTGTGTGAATGCCTGTCAGAATCACCTCTTTGAATCCCTGCCTGTTTAAGCCTGAAACATGGGCCATGACCTGGTCAAAGGGCATGGATACGGATGCGCCCCTGGCATAGGGGATAATGCAGTAGGTGCAGAACTGATTGCACCCATCCTGGATTTTCAGATAGGCCCGGGTCATTTTTCCGTATATGGGTCGGTCAAACCCCAAAAAACGTGAAGTGGTGCCGTATTCAGGTTTTCTGAATTCAAATAAATCTTTTTCAGGCGTTTTCCGGGTGAGATATGCGGGGATCTGCGTTTTATCCTGGTGACAGACAATGTGATCCACCCCTGAAATTTTTTTGAATTGTTCCGGATCTGTCTGTGCATGGCACCCGGTGACAATCACTGTTGCATCGGGATGTTCACGGATCAGTTTTCTGGTTTCCTGGCGGGACTGCATGCCGGCCCTGGCGGTCACCGCACAGGTGTTGACAATACAAATATCAGCAGGGCTGCCCTTATCTGCCCTTAAAAATCCATGGGCTTCAAGCTGGGCTGCAATGCCGTCTGATTCATATTGATTGACTTTACAGCCAAGGCTTTCGATATAAAATATTTTTTTTTTCATTGAATTACTACTGAATTAAACCGGCACCTAATACGCGGTTGCCGTGATAAAAGACTGCTGCCTGTCCAGGCGTTATCGCATTTTGAGGCGTGTCAAATGTTACAATGCCAAGTGTTTTATCCCAGTCAAGGCGGGCAGGGGCTGCCGTGTGGCCGTACCGGATTTGAACGGTCAGATTCCTGATATTTTCCTTTTCAGGATAATTCCAGGCCATCTGTTCAACCGTCATCCGTTTTTGGGCAAGATCGGATTTAAAACACACATGAAGTGTATTGGTGTTCATATTAATTTTTTTTACATAATAGGGAGCAGGGCCTGGAATATTGATGCCCCTGCGCTGGCCAACCGTAAATTTGTGAAGTCCCTGATGGGACCCCACAATTTTGTCCTGGCTGTCAACCACCGGCCCGGGCTTAGGGGTAACGTTGGTCTTGGCGAGAATGAACTCCCCGTGATGTTTATCCGGCAAAAAACAGATATCCTGGCTTTCCCCCGGCACAACCGGTACAAGGTTGTGTTGCCCGGCAAATTCCCGGACCTGGGTTTTGGTAAAACCAGCCAGGGGAAAGACCAATTTGTCTAAAATATCAGGGGAAAGCATGGATAGAAAATATGACTGGTCTTTGTTCAGGTCAGCCCCCCTTTCAAGCCATGCCGCTTTGATCTTTTCTCTGCCGGGGGTGTACCTGTTAACCACCGTTGCATAATGGCCGGTTGCCATCAGATCCGCGCCAAGCTTTTTTACATGGTCAAACAACGCCTTAAATTTTATCTGCATATTGCAGATAAGACATGGATTCGGTGTTTTTCCGGCCATGTAGGTTGACACAAAATAATCAACCACCCTGGTTTCAAATTCCCGGGACAGGTCTATGGTGTGCATGGGAAACCCCAAAACAGATGCCAGGGCAGATACGTCCGGTACATTCTTTTCATAGCCTGTGGTGAAATGAACACCGAAAACCTTTTTAAAACGCTGTTTAATAAGAAACCCTGCTACCAGGGAATCTATGCCGCCGCTCAGGGCTACAGCCACAACCGGTGAATCAGACATCAGGCAGTTTCTTTTAAATCGTCACTGAACAGACCCATGGCCCGGACGGGGCAGGTCAGAAGACAGCGCTCACACAGACTGCATTTATTCAGATCAAATATCACTTCCATTTCAGGGCGTTTGATGTACAGGGCGTCTGTGGGACAAACTGCAGTACATGCGCCGCAATGGGTGCATTTTTCTTCATCTTTGTAGATTTTATGCTCGGGCGTGGATACACGGACCCCCTGTTCCTTTAAATAAGTGATTCCCTTATTAAATGCCGCTTTTCCGGCAGAAGATATTTCAAGCACCATATGACCTTCTTTTTTTGAAGATATTCGTGCTTTTAAGATATTAAACATCAGGTCATATTTTTTAACCAGCTGACAGACAATGGGCCTTTGGGCCGATTGCGGCGGAAAATCCAAAATTACAATTTTTGAATACAACGCTTTAACCTCCGTTTCTTTTGTTAGGTCGAAATCGAATCCAGTATCATATACCATTCATGATGGTTTATATGAAAGGCCAAATAAGTTATTAAGCTACTTTTATGTGAAAAATTACTTGTCAACGCGTCATACTTTTAGTTAAGAATGTATAAAAAATTGGCAAAATTTTTAATAAACATCGGTTTTTTGTCCAGGAGGAGCATGTCTCAAAAGGCGTCATACAACAGTTTGGTACAACGGATAAAAGAGCTTGAGCTTGAAAATGCCGTCTTGAAAAAAGACATTGTCACACTTAAAAATTCCCGGACCACTGACACAAGTTTTCGTTCTACACCTGCTGATTTCACGGGTGTAATTAATCAAAAGATTGAAAGAAAAAGAGAATTGCTGCTCGCCGCAGTCGAGCAATTTCTTGAAACGGTTTACATTACAAATTCCGAAGGGATTATTGAATATATCAATCCCGCATTTGAAAATCTAAGCGGATTTTCCAGGGAAGAGTGCATTGGCAAGGATATCAGCATGTTTAGAGACAGTAAACATGACAGCCAGTTTAATATCAACCTGCGGGCCGCCATCAGTTCCGGGCGGGTGTGGAAAGGGTATGCTGAGTTTAAAAGAAAAGACAACTCTTTTTTTACAATGAACATTATCATATCTTCGGTCAGGGATAAAAATGGTGTCATTACCAACTATGTCGGTTTACAGCGGAATAGTTCCAATGAGATTGAGATCAATGAAAAAATGGCCCAGGCCCAGAAACTCGAATCTCTTGGCACCTTGGCCGGCGGCATAGCCCATGATTTTAACAATATGCTGTTTCCCATTATATTGAATGCAGAAATGTTGCTTCTTAACAGCGCTGCTTATGACAATGAAACAAAAGAGAGTCTGACACAGGTTTATGAAAGTGCGTTGCAGGCAAAAGACTTGGTCCATCAGATTTTAAATTTTTCCCGTCACAAAAAAATTGAAAGGCAGCCGTTACAGATACAAAATTGTATAAACACTGCGCTCATGCTGATGAAGTCCGGTATTCCACGCAATATTTCAATAAAAAAAAATGTAGATCCAAACGCGTCTCCTGTTCTTGCGGATGCCACTCAACTACACCAGATTATAATGAATTTGGTTAGCAATGGCGTGCATGCCATGGGTGAGTCAGGCGGTGTAATCCAAATTTCTTTGATGCCTGTAAATGTCTCCCAAGCCGATTCCAACGGCGGGGTTAAACCG
>DATFIL010000572.1:0-3493 GCA_035270145.1 Desulfobacter sp.
AGGAGAGTGTATCGCATGCCGCCATATCCAAAGTTTTTGAATCAATCTTTCCTTCTCTTGTACTGAAGACGAGTTGCCCGGATTGGGTCATGATGAAAAAGTCTACATAGGGTCTATGTTGATCATTGGCTATTTGACCAATATGATCGTTGATATTTATTTTTGAAATATCCCAAATACTACTGATCAGACGAATATCATTCACCCGCCCTATCATGAACTGTTTAATGGCTTCAGCGTTTCTTTTGGCCTGATTGGTTAAATAGGAAGCCGCCTTATCTTCAATCATCTGCTTGCCTTTGGAAAACCCATTAAACCCAAAAGATACCAGCGGTACCAATCCAATTAACATAAATACAGAAATCAGAAGCAAACGAAATTTCTGAAAATACGACTCTGTAAATTTTGTATCGATAAGTTTACCACCATTCATTTGAAGTATTAAATTTATATCATCACTAAAGTACTTTTAGCATGCAAAAGCCTAATACCCAAGGAAGGATAAAATCAAAATTCTGAACAAAGGATTGCTCCAAAGTTCACTTATGCGTATAATTTGGTTAAAGCAAAGACAATAAATGTGAAAGGAAAGAACATGAAAGTTTTAAAACTCACAGAAACAAACGAATTTAAACCTGGGGCCATGAAAAGATTTTTTTTAGTTCAAACGTCAGAATTTTTCAAAATCATCAATTTCAATCTTGATGCCGGCGTGACGTTTCCAGTGCATTCCCACGATCTGGACGGCGAATTGTCCATCCAGGTTCTTGAGGGAAAGGGGTGGTTTCTAGGGGAAGATGATACAAAAATCCCAGCCAATGAAGGGGATATTTTGATTTCGGAAATCAGGGAACCCCACGGGGTCATGGCGGACACCAGAATGCGGATCATCGTCACCATTGCTCCGCCGATCTGATTGGACAGCCCGGCGGCAAACCTAAAAATCGGGGAAGAGGGTACTGAAATTGCTCTGTTTTTCTCGGGTCGAAATCATGCCGGAGAAAATCTGGATACGCTTCAAGCAAACAGAGATACTGATCAAGGAATCCCCATTCAAATATCTGGAAAACAACATCCTGTTCCCGAAAAGCACGACGCAGGAAGCGATGATCAATTCCTGATCCCGGAGTCGAGCATAAGGTACATAATCCACCACAGGAATAAGGGTTCCGTCCAGATTCGTGCGTAAATGCACTCTAATAGGACCTCCTAAATTATAACTTTTCGTACCATTGGACTTCAAACCCCGAGGGTACTGCAGAGGGGCTCTTTTTTAGCATCAACAGTTTTTCAAAAAAAACAGGTTGACAAATTTTGTTTAAAGAACATAAAAGATAGTAACTAATTACTATCTTTTATAGGGGTTCAGATGGGCTCATCAAACAAACATCTTCCGGCTGAGAAACGACGGACGGTAACGGTAGAGGCGGTGGTCGAGTTGGCAGGTGAACAGAACCCGAGCGAGATTACTACGGCGGCCATAGCCAAACGTATGGGATTGACTCAGGGTGCACTTTTTCGTCATTTCCCAAACAAGGAGGCCATATTACAGGCCGTTATGGAATGGGTGGCGGAACGGTTAATATCCCTCATCGAAAAAGTAATAAACGCAGAGTTATCTCCTCTTACCGCACTTGAAAGCATATTTATGGCGCATGTGGATTTTATAACAGAGCACCCCGGTATTCCCCGTATGTTGTTTGGGGAATTGCAACGATCTGAAGAAACCGCGCCCAAACGGATAACGCAAACGCTCATCCGCCGATATGCTGAGCACCTTAATCGTTTGTTTGAACAGGGAAAGACCTGTGGTGAGCTTGATGGAAATTTTGATAACGAGGCTGCGGCCACGCTCTTCATCGGTACCATTCAAGGCTTGGTCATGCAATCGTTGATAGCGGGAGATGTCAGCCATATGCGACGCAATGCGCCAAAAGTCTTTGCCATCTATCAAAGAGGCATCAGGAGTACATCATGAAAAAAGTGCCTTTCCAAAAACGTACATTGGCGCTGACAGCTGTACTTTTTCCTCTGCTTGCTCTTTTTGTCTATGTGGCCCTGCGTTCCGGACCGCTTGCTCCGGTATCCGTTGTATTGGCCACGGTCGAGAATAAGAGCCTCTCACCGGCACTATTCGGCATCGGAACCATTGAGGCCCGTTACACCTACAAAATTGGTCCAACGGTTGCGGGGCGGGTCAAGCGCCTGGACGTACACGTAGGTGATCGTGTTAAGGCTGGTCAAGTGTTTGGTGAAATGGACCCGGTGGATCTTGATGAACATATCAGGGCTCAGGATGCCACGCTGAAACAAGCAGACGCTCAATTAAACGAAGCGCAGGTACGTCGGGATTATGCACAGACACAGGCTTTGCGTTACGAGCAGTTACTTCAGGCGCGGGCCACCAGTGAGGAAGTGGTAGCCACTAAGCAACACGACCTGTTGATTGCAAAAGCGGGGCTGACTGCGGCACGGGAGGAGCTATCTCGTGTACGTGCAGAGCGAGAGGCGTTAGCGGCGCAGCACAGTAATCTGTCTCTTATTGCGCCAGTTGACGGCCTGGTCGTTTCGCGTGATGCCGAACCGGGAACCACCGTGGTCGCAGGTCAGGCTGTCGTGGAACTGATTGATCCGAACACGCTCTGGGTCAATGTCCGCTTCGATCAAATTCGTGCGCAAGGTCTCGCCCCAAGCCTATCCGCCCAGATCGCATTACGTTCCCAGGCAGGGGAACAGAAGGCCGGACGTGTACTGAGGGTCGAACCCCTGGCAGACGCGGTAACGGAGGAAACCCTTGCCAAGGTTGTCTTCGATCAAATTCCTGATCCGCTGCCGCCTGTCGGCGAACTGGTCGAAGTCACGGTCACCTTGCCGACCCTTGGGGCAACGCCGATTGTCCCCAATGCCGCCATCCACCACATTAACGGCAAACTGGGCGTGTGGCAGGTCACCAATGGCGATCTTCACTTTACACCCGTTTCACTGGGGATTGCAGACTTGGAAGGCCGTGTGCAAATACGAGAAGGGCTCCAGATTGGCGACCAAGTAGTGGCCTACAGCGAAAACACCTTGAATGAGCATAGCCGGATTCACATCGTTGACCATATTCCGGGGGTGACGCCATGATCAGTTTGGCAGGACGCGACATCATGCACTCATGGGGAAAGTTCGTCTTTACCGGTATGGGCCTTGGGCTGCTCATCGGCATCACACTGTCTATGGCAGGGATTTATCGTGGCATGGTGGACGATGCCAAAGTATTGCTCGACAACAGCGGTGCTGATCTCTGGGTGGTGCAGAAGGACACACTTGGGCCCTACGCCGAGTCATCAAGTCTATACGATGATCTCTGGCGTGGGATTCGAGGCATGACGGGGGTGGAACGGACGGCGAACATCACGTATCTCACCATGCAGGTGGGCAAACAAGAAGGTGACGTGCGTGCCATGGTTACCGGCATCACGCCCGGAGGACCAGGAACACCCGGCTGGCC
>DATFIL010000573.1:0-2334 GCA_035270145.1 Desulfobacter sp.
TTTTAACGTGGGTGCCCTGGATTTTTACTGTGCCGAGATCGGGCTTTACAAAGCCTAAAATCGCCTTTATAAAGGTGGATTTCCCTGCGCCGTTCGGGCCGATGACACCCACCAGCTGGTCCGCTTCAATTTTTACGTTCACATCCAAAAGCGCAGGTTTTGCATTATAGCTCACAGTAAGATGGGCCACTTCTATGGCAAAGGAAGTTTTCTTAATCATGAACATCCTCCTTGTGGGCAGCCAGGGAAAAACTTACGGTTCCGGCCACGACAGACCCTGAACTGCCCCATACGGTCTGGTCAACCACAGGGCCGCCCCGGTCTAAAAGCCGGACCCGCAGGCCATGGTTCATATCGGTTTCAGCCATGGGCGGGCTTGCCTTGACATAGAATTCGTTAAAGCCCTGGGACAGTTTTAGATTTTTCGTAATTCGGATCACCTGCCCCCTTTTAATTTGCTCTGCGTCCACCTCCACGAGCCGGCCATTGAGGCGGATTTCAAGGCCTGGGGTTTGTGATGCATCATCGTCCAGGGCCAGGGCAAAGGGGTCTTTTTCAATGGAAAAGCTTGGGGTGATCTCCAGCACATAACTGCCGGTGAGAACCTTTGGCGCTGCCGGCTGGGCAGGGCCTTGGGGCAGGGCGGCATCCCGCTGGGTTGTATACCCCCACAATCCCCCTACAAAAACAATCCAGATTAAACCGGTAAGTAAAAAACGCATATAACAGGCCTATTTAAGTGAATTAACGATAAGCAGGGTGTTTTCCCGCATCATGCCGATATAGGTTTCAGCGGCAGATCCTTTGGGCCCCATGGAATCCGAGTAAAGTGCACCGCCTATTTTAACCCCGGTTTCCTTGGCGATTTCCCTGATTTGTTTAGGGTTGATGGTGGTTTCCACAAAAATGGCCGGGGCGCCCGATGCCTTGATGGACTCGATCACCTTGCGCCTACGTTTCGGGGTGATGCCGGCCCCGACTTCGGCACCGGTAGACCATCCCACAGGGGCGATTGATAAAAAATCATTTTGTTCGTTGAGGCGGTATTCCCGGCAAAAATAGTTAAAGGCATCATGGGTGGTGACCAGAATTCGCTGCTGGGGAGAAATGACATTGATCTGTTCCCTGATCCAGGCGTCCAGCACCCGAAGCTGCTGCAAAAAAAGTTTGGCCCTTGCCCGATAAAGTGCTTTGTTCCCAGGGTCCAGAGCAATGATGCCCCTGGTGATGTTATTGACGTACACAGCCACATTTTTTGGCGAAAACCAGGCATGGGGATCGGGGATGGGCTGGCCGCCTTGACTTATGGAAAGTGCCTGGATACCGTCGGTGGCCGTGATCAATGGTTTTTGGGCATCTTTGGCCAGGGTGCTCATCCAGTTCTTTCCTTCCAGATGAAGGCCGTTTTCAATGCACAAATCTGCACCAAGCACGATCTGGACATCATCGGGGGTGACGTTATAGGTATGGGGATCAGCCCCGGGCGCCAAAATGCTTTTGACCAATGCCTGGTCTCCAGCCACCTGCCGTGCGAAATCGGCAATCTGGGTGGTCGATGCCACGATTACCGGCTTTTTTAATTCAGTCGCGCCTGTGAAACCTGTAAAAAGTATGGTTAAGTTGAAAATTAGAAGAAAAAACAACAGTGCGTATTTTTTGAACAAAAAATTCATAACACTCTCCCCCAATTAAATTGAAGCCTTAAATTTTGAATATTATATCTAAAATCAAATTAAAGATTACATTAACATTTTCGAAAAAATGATCCTACCTTAAAGATTTTGAGTAAAATCTGTTTGAGTTGTTTGAAATGATTAAATTGGGTGGATTTACCCATATAACCATTTTTCTGAAATGGTATATTAGATCCATGGTTCTTATTTTTATTACAGTCTTCCACAATGACATCGATATTTAACCCAATTTGAAAGGAAGTTTTCATGACACAGAAATCCACAGACCGTGTAACTGAAGGAAAAAACTATCGCCAGAATATGATGGATAAATTATCCATTGAATCCGGCCAGGTGGAAAACTGTCGGCCGGAAGAGGGAAAAAAGATGTATGTTAATAAACTTGAAGCCCGTATCGAATCTTTGAAATCCATGCTGGACGATATGACGGAGAAAAGCCGACATATAGAAGGGGATCTCAGGACAAAATTTGACCGGGACAAAGAGGAAGTAAATTCCCGGATTCAGAACCTGAAGGCTGGTCTTTCAGAAATCCGTGAGGCCGGCGGCACAGCCTGGAAGGAGATGAGTACCGGCACATCAAATGGTATGAAAGAATTGATAGATGCGATCAAATCTGCCGCGTCCAAATTTTAACCGA
>DATFIL010000574.1:0-4635 GCA_035270145.1 Desulfobacter sp.
CGGGTAGAGGCCAATGCCCTGGTTTACCTCTCCGGAATGGATACGCGTGCCGGCCCGTTGTACAGCAGATTCGTAAATAATGAGGATCAAACGGCAGAAACATTGTGGGCCTGGGAAGCAGGATACCGCTTTATCCCGCAATCACAGCTCTCCATTGACCTGGCACTGTTCTTCAATGATTATAAAAATTTAAGGATTTATTCACCGCAGGACTCCGCTTATTTTGACGCCGAAAACCAAAGACTCATCCAGGACATTGTACTAAGCAACATGTCCAATGCCCGATCCTGGGGGGCAGAGATTGCTGTGAAACTTGCCACAGGCAGGAAAGTCAAATGGACTCTGGCCTATTCACTGACATACCATGATTATGACAATGACCAGGATTTTGAAATCGACTTTGGATTTACAAAACACCAGGTATCCTTGAGGGGCCGGTTTGATTTATTTGAAAACCTGGCCCTGGACGCCTGGTTTAGATATGTGGGCAAGACAAACGCAACTTACGCATTTTCAGAAACTGTCATCTATGAAATTGATGATTATGCAACTCTGGACCTGCGCCTGGGATGGAGAATCCGGCCGGGTCTGGAATTTTTCCTGACCGGGCAGAATCTGCTCCAGGACAGCCATCTTGAGTTTGTCCAGGAAGCATTCAGTTATCCTGTGGAAGTCCCCCGCAGCGCCTATGCCGGCCTGACCTATAAATTCTGAAATATGCTGTGTTCCCCATGGCAATAAGAAAAAACCAGATGCAACCTTTAAAGCATAAAATTATAAAATTATTCATCAAGGCCTGCATCTGCCAGTTTCTGCTATGTATTTTTGCGATAGGAACAGTCCAATCACAAAACCTTGAAGAGTATAAAGTCAAAGCCGCCTTTGTTTACAATTTCACCAAACTCATTCAATGGCCCAAAACCGCATTTGACAATGAAGAGAAGAACTTTAAAATAGTGGTGTTCGGTGATGAATATCTTAAAGAATCTTTCCAGACCATTGACGGGAAAATCAGTACCGGACGCGTTATATCCATCCAGTATCCTGACCCCAAAGCCAACGATTATAAAAAAATGCTGGCAGAAAGCCAGATCGTATTCATCAGCAGACATATGCGTTTGGAACAGGTCCTGCAAATTTTGAGCAGTATTGGGGACAGACCGGTTCTCACGATTGGTGAAGCCAAAAATTTCAGCCGGGCCGGCGGCATCATTCAGTTCTTCACAAGAGATGAACAACTCCATTTTGAAGTCAATCTTAAAAAAGCCGAGGCACACCAGCTTAAATTCAGTTCCAGGCTGCTTAAACTGGCTGTCCTCGTTAATGAAAAATAATGAACTCCCCAAAAGAATCAAACCATAGTGCCCTTTCCATCAGGATAAAACTGATCCTGACCCTTGGATTTACGGCGTTGCTGGCCCTGTTTATGATGGCCGCGGCCATGGTGACCTATGAAACCTATCATGCCAGAAACAATCTGGTTGATGAACTCACATCCATGGCAGACTTAATTGCGCTAAATGCTTCGGTGGCCATGATGTTCAATGACCGGCATGCGGCATTGGAAGACCTAAGCGCCCTGTCTGCAAAACAGGGTATTATCGGCGCAGTCCTTTACGACACCCATGGCAAAATTTACGCTGATTTTGCAAGAGGTCCCATTTCCATTGACACGCTGGCCCATGAAGCCGGACAAATATGCAACCCAGGCATGTCTCCAATTGAAATAATTGCGGCCCAGAAAAGTCTCAGCGGGTTTACAAACGGCCATGCCCATGTGATCCTGCCCGTCAATTTCGAAGACAATTTTTTAGGTGCCATCCATCTGATTGATGATATGCAGCAAGAGAAAAAAAGACTGTCTGACTATTATCTGATTGTTGCGGGCATTGTCGTCATTTCTTTGGCAGTGATTCTGATTCTGTCTTCCAAAATGCAGTCCATCTTCACCCGACCATTATTTGATGTCATTGATTCCATGGGTCAGGTGACCCGAAAAAAAGATTATCAGGTCAGGGTAAAAAAATACAGTGACGATGAGTTTGGTGTGCTTGTGGCGCAGTTTAACCAGATGATTGAAGAGATCCAAGCCAGGGACGAAGCGTTGAATTTATACAGTTCAAACCTTGAATCCAGGGTCAAAGAAAGGACCATGGACCTGACCCAGGCCAAGGAAGAACTTGAATCCACGGTCATTCATCTGGAAAAGGCCCAGAAAAAAGCAGAAGAAGCCAGCCAGGTCAAATCCCAGTTCCTTGCCAACATGAGCCATGAAATCAGAACGCCCATGAACGGCATTATCGGCATGACCGAAATTCTGCTTTCCTCAAAACTTTCCAATGAACAAAAAGCATTTGCGATCAATATCCAAAAATCTTCCCAGGCCCTGCTTGCCATCATCAATGACCTTTTAGATCTTTCCAAAATTGAAGCGGGCAAACTTGAAGTTGAATCCATAGCCTTTGATCTAGGCAGCCTGCTAACGGATATTAAAACGCTTTTGATCTCTGTGGCCAGGGAGAAAAACTTACACTTAACCGTTGAAATCCAAAAGGAAGCGCGCCTTTGCCTGTTGGGAGACCCGACAAGGATCAGGCAGGTATTGATCAACCTTGTGGGCAATGCCATAAAATTTACAGAAAAAGGCGGGGTAACCATCATGGTATCCACATCCCTGTTAAAGGAGATCGAATCTCAAAGCTCTGGAAATAAGACATCACGGGTGGACCTGGCCATCTCCATAAAAGATACCGGTATTGGTATCCCACCTGAAAAGCAAAAACTTTTATTTACACCTTTTTCCCAGACTGACGCCTCTTTTACACGCAGATATGGCGGCACCGGACTTGGCCTTGCCATTTCATCAAACCTGGTGTCACTTATGGGCGGCACCATCAACTGCGCCAGCAAGCCGGGACAGGGAAGCACCTTTTCCTTTGTTCTGCCTTTGAGAAAGGCAGAACAAAGCCTTAATGAAATCTCTTTGCCGCCCCCTGCCCCTGCCCGACCCCAAAAGACAGATAAGATCAATCTTCATGTGCTGGTGGCCGAAGACAACATCACCAACCAGGATGTTTTTTCAACCATGCTCGAGACGTTTGGATGCAGAGTGGATATTGCCGCCACAGGTGTTGATGCCATAGATAAGTTCATTTCTTTAAAACCGGACATCATCCTCATGGACTGCCAGATGCCGAAAATGGACGGTTACCAGGCCAGCCGGGAAATCAGAAAACATGAGGCAACCCTTGGCACCCATACCCCCATCATCGCCATCACCGCCCATGCCATGGCGGATGACCAGAAGAATTGCCGGGATGCGGGTATGGACGATTTTTTGACCAAACCCTTCATGATGAAAGATCTTTTGGATATACTAAAAAAATGGCGCCGTCATCTGAATCCGTCTGGACCTAATAATTCTAAAGATGAATCTTTTTAGTTGAAAAACTCGCACAAAGACACCAAATTTTTATTTGGTTTTCTGACCCTTTGTGCCTTTGAGATTTTGTGAGAAAATAAATTTAGAATTGCTGGGTAGCCATCTAATTGCTTGACTCTTTTGGAAAACCGATTATCATATTTCAAGTTCATTCAACCCAACTAAAAAAAAGGCTGAAATATTGACCTGTACCAAATCGACACTCATCGAAAAGATCTCAAATACATTTGACCAAGACCCGTCTCAATCCAAAGAGGTGCTTGAAACCCTGATTGAAATCATGAAGTCCACCCTGGCTTCGGGTGAAGATATTATGGTTTCCGGATTCGGAAAATTTCAGGTAATTGAAAAGTCACCGAGAAAAGGTAGGAACCCGGCTACAGGGGATGCCATGATCCTTAAAAAAAGACGGGTTGTCACGTTCAAATGTGCGGGCAAACTTAAAAACGAAATCAACAAATCAACAAATCAACAAATTAGTAAATAGAGATATCAACAGATAGTGCATAAATTATTATAAGGAGGACGGCAATTCCTCCCCTGAGCTAAAGACTCAGGGGTTTCCTTGCCGCATTTTATGAACGCCCTGACGCAAACAGAACTCCTTGCGGAGATCGAACGGCTCCAAAAGCGCATCAGCGATTTGGAGAACCGGGGGGCTACCCGGAATCAGCAACTTGCGGCCGAATTCCAACAACTGCAGGTCACCGAACAGCATGTCAGGGGCAATGAAATCCGTTTGCAGAGTCTGGTGCGTATCCTCCAGCATCAAGCCCCGAGCGTGCAGGCACTTCTCGATTACGCCCTGGCTGAGGCCATCCAGCTGACGGAAAGCAAGATCGGATACATCTATTTCTACAACGAAAAAAAGCAGGAATTCACCCTCAACACCTGGTCCGATGGTGTGCTGGATGTGTGCGCCGTCACTGAACCGCACACCGTTTACCAACTGAATCACACCGGCATCTGGGGCGAGGCTGTGCGCCGGCGCAAAAAAATCATGGTCAACGATTTTCAGGCACCACATCCGCTCAAGAAAGGCTATCCAAAGGGTCATGTCCCCTTGAACAAATTTTTGACGGTGCCCATTTGCAGCAGCGGACAAATCGTTGCCGTGGTGGGCGTTGCCAACAAGGAAACCGATTATGACCAGAGGGATGTGCTGCAACTCAAGCTGCTGATGGACGGCGTCT
>DATFIL010000575.1:0-7471 GCA_035270145.1 Desulfobacter sp.
CCACCCATCTCCTTGGGAGATCACCCACGCTGTTTCCATGGAAGAGGCTGCCGACCTGCTCGACAAAGCGCCTTTTGACCTCCTTTTCATTGAAATTGAGGCCCTGGATGACAGTACAGGAATAACGGTACAGCATCTCAAATCCCTTTGTCCCGGCCTGCAGGTAATCTTCCTGGTGCAGCCGGGCTGGTGCAAGGCCCGGCCTTTGGAACGGAATGCGGATCACATTTTTATCTGGTCCAGAACACCTGAACTCTTCCATGCCATGGTCCGTTTTGTCGAGGACCAACGCTGCAAAGACACCAACCGCCGTGCAGTTCTTCTGGTGGAAGACAGTCTTGAATACACCTCGTTTTTGCTTCCTGCAATATACAAAGGAATAGACGCGGCCTTCCCCGGTGCCGGGCTTATCCTGGCCGAGTCCCACGAAACCGCCATGGACCGGTTTCGCGAATTGGGCCAACGCCTTGACTGTGTCCTTTCCGATACCCGGCTTCCTTGCCGGGGAATAGAAGCGCCCGGGGCCGGTATTGACATTCTGTCAACCATTCACAGAGAAATGCCCGGCCTCCCCATTATGCTCATGAGTGCGGAACGTGCAAACAAAACAAGGGCCCAAAGCATCCCAGCCCCCTTTCTGGATAAAAATGCCAATCAGCTGGACCGGGATCTCCATGAATTTTTCCGCAGCCTGGCAGCGAACCGCCCGGCCCAGGGGAGAAAAACCCACGCCAAAGACCAGTATCCTGTTCAAATAAACCCTGCCGGGCTTACCAGAATCGGACGCGGCTCCATTGGTGGCAAAGCCAGGGGCCTGGCCTTTCTGGCCCAGACCCTTAACCGCCGCCCCGACCTTGGAACGGCTTATCCGGAAATGACCGTCAACATCCCGGATACCCTGATCTTCTGCACAGACATTTTTGACGACTTTGTCCGTGACAATGACCTGGCCAAACTTACCGGCCGGCCGTTGGCGGAACTGGTCCAGGCGTTCATCGACGCGCCTCTGCCCCGGGAGGTTCTCCGGCATTTAAAAACCTATCTGGCTGCTAACTGTGCCCCCCTGGTCGTACGCTCCTCCAGCCTTCTGGAAGATGCCGTCAATCATCCCTGCGCCGGGTTGCACAAAACCTATATGATCCCCAACAACCATGCCGACCCTGACATCCGGTTATCCCACCTTGCCACCGCGGTCAAGCTGGTCTATGCCTCTGCATACTATAAAAAAGCCCAGGCCTTTGTGCGCAGTACAACGGTTCAGCCCTTCAGGGACAGCATGGCTGTTATGATCCAGGAAGTCTCCGGCAGCCGCTACAAAGATTTTTTCTATCCAGCCATTTCAGGCACGGCCCATTCCCTGAATTTTTATCCTGCGGCCAATGCCAAAGCCGATGAGGGTGTCCTGAACCTAGCTCTCGGTTTAGGGCGCACCCTGGCCCAAGGGGAGCAGAGTTTCAGGGTTTTCCCCAAACATCCCCAGGCCACGCCCCAATTTTCCGGAACCCGGGATTTTCTGGAAAAAACACAGCACAGCTTTTATGCCCTTAGAATGGAAGGCTACCCGGAGACCCTGCGCTTCGGCATTTGTTCTAACCTGGAACGCCGGGACCTGGCGCAGGCTTTAGAAGATGCCCCGGTCAAAGCCCTGACCTCAACCTATATGCCTATCGAGGACCGGATCCGGGATACCTGGTACTGCAAAGGCCCCAAAATACTCACCTTTGCCCAGGTTCTGAAATACGGAACACCACCCCTTACCGCCCTGGTAAACGATCTCATGAAGGCTTTGGCTCATGATGCCGGCGGCCCAATAGAATTGGAGTTTACCGCTGACATCCCCGAAAAATCAGGCAAACCCTGGAAACTTTCTCTGCTCCAGGTCCGGCCCATGTTCAGTCCACGGGATACCAGTCTGATCACCAAAAAAGATCTTGACGAAGCCGTCTGCGTCTCCACCTCGGCTCTGGGGAACTGCACCCTGGACACCATTCAGGACATCGTCTATGTCAACCCGGAGACTTTTGAGGGGGGCAAAACCTCGGATATGGCACAGCAGATCAGCCGCATCAATGCGGATCTGGCCAAAAACAACCGCCGGTTTCTGTTGGCCGGACCGGGTCGATGGGGATCATCGGACCCCTGGCTGGGGATCCCTGTGGACTGGCAGCAGATCTCCGGTGCCGGTGCCATCGTGGAAATCCGAGACGGCACCATCCATGCCGATGCCTCCAAAGGCTCCCATTTTTTTAACACCATCACTTCCCAGGGCGTTCCCTATATCACCGTGAATGCCGGGGCGGCAGACCGCATCGACCTGGAACACCTGGACGGCTGCCGTACTGTCCGGGATGAGGGGTTCATCCGCCACATGCGCCTGAAACGCCCCTTGTTGATTAAAGTCGATGGAAAACATTCCCGCAGTGTCATCATTAACGCCGGAAAACCAGCAGAGACTACATAATGAATGAGTTCCACCGGCACCGATTATTTTTACTCGATGATTGAATTTTAAGGATGCCGCTTAACAATTTGATCTCATGAACCTGTTGATCTCATGAACCCAATTTACAATACTCAAAACCAGAAGAAAGGTAGACCATGTCAGAAGAACTGGATAAAATCATAGCCAAAGACCCCGATCAGAAAGAATTTCACCAGGCCGTCCAGGAAGTGATCGAAACCGTACAACCCGTACTGGACCGCAACCTCGAATACCGCCAGGCCAAAGTCCTGGAGCGCCTGGCCGAGCCCGAACGGGTCGTCATCTTCCGGGTACCCTGGGTGGACGACACCGGAACCGTCCAGGTTAACCGCGGTTACCGCATCCAAATGAACTCGGCCATCGGCCCCTACAAGGGCGGGCTGCGTTTCCACCCTTCGGTGAACCTGTCCATACTCAAATTCCTGGCATTTGAGCAGGTCTTTAAAAACGCCCTGACTACTCTGCCCATCGGCGGCGGCAAAGGCGGGTCCGACTTTGACCCCAAAGGAAAATCCGACAATGAAGTCATGCGCTTCTGCCAGTCTTTCATGTGCGAACTTTACCGCCACATCGGCACCCACACCGACGTACCCGCCGGGGACATCGGCGTGGGCGGCAGGGAAATCGGCTATCTTTTCGGACAGTACAAACGACTGACCAATCAATTTACCCCGGTACTCACGGGCAAGGGCCTGGACTGGGGCGGCAGCCTCATCCGCCCGGAAGCCACGGGCTACGGTGCGGTCTATTTTGCCGCTGAAATGCTGACCACCCGCAATGGCAGTATGGAAGACAAAATCTGCCTGGTTTCCGGTTCCGGCAACGTGGCCCAGTACACCGTGGAAAAAATCCTGGAGCTGGGGGGCAAGGCCGTCACTCTGTCGGACTCCACCGGGTTCATCTACGACGAAAGAGGCATTGATCGGGAAAAATTGGCCTGGGTCATGGAATTGAAAAACATCAAGCGGGGCCGAATTAAGGAATATACGGAAAAATACCCGGAAGCCGTATACACCGAAACAGATGCCACCCTGGATTACAATCCCTTGTGGAACATTCAGGCTGACTGCGCCTTCCCCTCTGCCACCCAGAACGAAATCAACGCCAAAGATGCAAGCAATCTCATTGAAAACGGGGTCTTTGTCATATCCGAAGGCGCCAACATGCCTTCCAGCCCGGACGCCGTCGACATTTTTGTGGACCACAAAATCCTCTACGCGCCGGGCAAAGCGGCCAATGCCGGCGGCGTAGCCGTCTCCGGCCTGGAGATGTCCCAGAACGCTGTACGTGGGGGCTGGACCCGGGAAAAGGTGGACAGGCGGCTGCAGGGCATCATGAAATCCATCCATACATCCTGCGTGGACGCCTGTGCCGAATACGGCGAGAAAGGCAACTACGTGGCCGGAGCCAACATTGCCGGGTTTACCAAGGTGGTCAACGCCATGCTGGATCAGGGCCTTGTATAGCCTGTAAATTCCTGGTATATCCGGTTGATATCGGAATCAGCCGCCCTGTGTCCGTATCCGGGCGGCTGGAAAACTCTTTTTTTTTGGGGGGGGAAATGAGTCACACCGTGGAGCAGCCAGACATCGACGCCCTGGTCCGCCGCAACCGGGAGCTGGAACAATTGGAGCAAGACCACCGGCGCATGGAGCTGATCTTCAAGCAGCAGGCCCACAAGCTCCAGGAACGCATGAAAGAAATTAACTGCCTGTACGGTATCTCCAAAATTCTGGAACAGATTGGGCTGTCCCTGGAAGACACCTTCCAGCAGGTGGTGAATATTATCCCCCCCTCCTGGCAATACCCGGAGATTACATGCGCCCAGCTCCTTATCAACGACCAGAGTTTCCGCACTGACAATTACAAAAACACATTCTGGAAACAGCAGGCGGACATTACTGCCTATGGTGAGCCCATTGGTATCCTCACGGTCTGCTACCTTGAAAAGCGGCCCGACATGGACGAGGGCCCCTTTCTGGCTGAAGAACGGTCGCTGATCAATGCAATAGCCCAACTGCTCGGCCGGACCAGCAAGCGGAAACAGGCGGAAGCCGAACTGCGGGAATCACGGCGCAAGCTCAAGGAACAAAACCAGCAGCTCAAGGAAAAAAATATTGCCCTGCGGGAAGTGATGAACCAGCTGCGAGAGGAAAAACTCGACCTGGAAAAACGGGTCTTGGCCAATGTGGAACATTTGCTGCTGCCCCTGGTCAAAAAAATGGAAGAACACGGGTCGAATCTGGAAAAAGAATACCTGCAACTGCTGGAAGACAACATCGCACAGCTCACCTCTTCATTTGGTACCAAAATATCCCGACTTCACCAGCGCCTCACCCCCAGGGAAAACGAAATCTGCAATATGATCCGCACCGGCCTAAGCTCCAAGGAAATCGGAAAAATGCTCAACCTCTCCTACCGCAGCGTGGAAACCTATAGAAACCACATCCGCAAAAAGCTGGGCATCACCAATAAAAAAATCAACCTGACATCTTACCTGTCCGGCCTGTAACCCGCATGGAGGAACACCCATGTCCAACCTGCTGCCCGATATCAGCCAGGCCCCCCATATCATTGATCGCGCCGACGCACTCAACCTTAACATCAGGATTCTATATGAAGCGGTCATCGACCTTTCCGCCCAGGGCCTGATCACGGCCCATTGTATCAATCTGGCCGCAGGGATACTGCTCAATGATCTGGGGCTTCCCAGCTATTTCTTTGAAAATATCACCAAAGATTCCCTCAAACAGATCCTCTCGTCCATCACCTCCAGCATTGCCCTCCAGGATGACCGGGTGGTCCTGGTAGGCCGGGTGGCCCACATTGATTTTGACCTGGGCCAAGGCAGTGAGGTCCAGCGGGTCCGCATCTCCACCCGGGAAACCCGGGACGTCATGGAAAAACTTATGGAAAACATGATATCCGGCCACCGCAGGGAATATTACTACAGCCGGGAAAATGAATACTACACGTATATCTTCCGGCCGGAAACCGTAAACGATTTCACCAAACAAGAGTTCAAAGCGTCGCCCTTTCTTTTTAATCTTGCCGGGGATTATACGGCAACGCCCGAAGCCACCCGTATGCGGTATGAAAAATTTTTAAGGGACTGCAAGGCATCGGTGCCCCACCTGGTGAAAGCCTTCAATCTACCGGCTACCGCAGAAACCCGGATCATGTTCAACTCGAATTTTGCCACACCCCAAATCCCCATCTTCCGGCAATTGCTCAAGGACCACGACTTCACTCTCATGCGGGCCTATTGGGAGCCCTATTGGGACGGCACTGATGTGCCCACGTCCATTTGTTCCCTCTATATCCGGGGAGAAATTTCACGGACCCAGGAAACCGACCTGACCCGGGACATTCAGGATTTCCTGGCTTTTCATGTGGGCCCTGTCACGAACCTTTACGTGGAAAAAAAACTGACCTACAAAGAAATGCTTTTTGCCGGCAATGCCATTGACTTTGCCCGGATATTTATTTTTTCGGAAAGCAAGGCCCAAAGCGATCGTGCCATCATGTCCCGCCTGGATGACAAGGCCTGCGAAGAGGCCTTTGCCGACCGGATTCACAAAGCTGCCCGGGCCGCCTTTGACGCACGAACCATTGAAACGGCGGCCACAGCCCACCCCGGCCTGCTCAAAGCGTTATATAAACTATTTGCCCAACGCTTTGACCCGGCCCTGACCCCACTTCAATCGGCAAAGGACCCCTCGGAACAACTTGAGACGTTCCACCGAATGTGCCGAACCCGTCTCACAGAACACCCCACCGCCCTGCAAATCTTCCGGTTCATGGCAAAACTTGTGACCAACTGCCAAAAGACCAATTTTTACACCCCGGGCAAACGGGCCTACAGCTTCCGCCTGGACAAAGGCATCCTGGACACCCTGGTATACAACCGACCCGTCTACGGAATTTTCTTTATCAATGGCCACTATGCCGCAGGTATTCACATGCGGTCCGCCGACATTGCCCGGGGTGGTTTGCGTCTGGTAACAAGTGGCCCGGCATCCCACGAACGGCAGATGGAAAATGCGGCCCGGCTCAGCTTTATCCTGGGGCCCCGGAACCGCCGGCTCAAGCATAAGGACATCTGCGAAGACGGCGCGGCAGGCGTGATCGTTCTCCACCCGGTTTACGCGGAATACCCCAGGGATGCCGTACTGGATTTCACCGAGGGCATCCTGGATATCACGCTTTCCAATGAAAATGTAGTGGATTATTACGGCCGGCCTGAAATACTCTTCTTCCAACCGGACCGGGGCACGGCAGGCCTCATGGATACTGTGGCCCTCAGGGCAAAGGAACGGGGCTATCCCCACTGGCGGACCATTGCCACGGAAAAAGGTTGCGGCATCCTGCACGACAATTACGGTCTTCTGAACAACGGCAAATTGTTCGGGCTGCTGCCGGCCGGAGACGGCCTAAGCGACCTGCAAGTCAACGGAAAATCCCAGCTGGTCACCCAGGATCTGGAAAAAATCCGGGAAAAAATCAGCGGAGAAATTAAAACCCTGGGCATGACCACCACAGCCATGATGGCGGCCTTCCGTACCCTGATCCACCACGATAACGCCCGGGAAAAAGATCTGAACCTCATGATCATCGGCGGACCCGGCGGCCGGCTGGGGGGCAATGAACTGCTCTGCTACCAGGGCCGAATCTGCCTGGCCATAGACAATGAGGGCCTCCTCTTTGACCCGGCCGGCCTGGATCCCGGCGAATTGGAAAAGCTGGCCTTAGCCGCCCGTACCGGCATTGCCGCCGGCACCCTGGCCTTCCCTTCGGACATGCTGTCTCCCGAGGGATTCAAGGTACCAGCCACAGCTGCGCGCATCTTCCTGCCTGATGGTACCGTGGTCGAAGAAAGCACCCTCTTCCACAGGAACTTTCTCTTTAACCCAGAAATGAGAGCGTACATCCGCAGGGCCGATATCCGGGTCTGTCTGCCTTGCGGCGGATTCAAGGAGGGCGTCACCG
>DATFIL010000576.1:0-8988 GCA_035270145.1 Desulfobacter sp.
TAAGTAGACCATAAGGATTTGTTATGCTCAAAGAGCTTGTTGTCAATTGTGCTCCCCATGAAACCCGGGTCGCCCTGCTGGAAAACGGGACCATCGTTGAAGTTTTTAATGAACGCAGGGATGACACAAGTATTTCAGGAAACATATATAAAGGCAGGGTCCAGCGGGTACTTCCGGGTATGCAGGCTGCGTTTGTGGATATCGGATTTGACCAGGCTGCGTTCCTCTATGTGGATGATGTACTGGACTCTGCCAGTCTTAAGCTGTGCAGGCAGCTGGAACAGGACGCAGATACAGAAGAACGGGATGATGATGATAATGGACTGGCTGTTGATGAAATCGACGAAGAATCCGAGTCATGGAAAGCACCCGCCCTTGAATGCGCCATCCAAGGGCTTCTTGTGGAAGGCCAGGAGATCCTGGTCCAGGTGGCAAAATCATCCATCGGGTCCAAGGGACCACGGGTCACCACCCACATTTCCCTGGCCGGCAGATATATGGTGCTTATGCCCACGGTGGACCACATCGGCATTTCCAGGCGGATCACGGACGAGGCAGAACGGATACGGCTGCGGGATATGCTTAAAGGGCTGCGTAAAAATAACTTCGGCTATATTTTCAGAACCCAGGCCAAGGATATTGACAAAGAAACGTTGTCAAAAGAGATCGAATTTTTAAACAATACCTGGCAGGATATCCAGGAAAGAAACCGGACCATATCGGCCACAGCCCTGGTTTACAAAGATCTTAATGCCACCTTCCGGGCTGTCAGGGATCTTCTGGCCAATGAAGCGGACAAACTGATCATTGATTCAAAAAGAGAATATGAAAGCGTCCAAAATTTTTTGAAAAAACTGATGCCCGATGTGAACCTTTACGTTGAGCTGTACCAAGGCAAAGAGTCCATTTTTGACGCGTACAATATTGAAGGGGACATCACCCGGGCACTGAACAAAAAAGTCTGGCTTAAATCAGGCGGGTATATCATTATTGAACAGACCGAAGCGTTAGTGGCCATTGATGTGAATACCGGACGGTATGTGGGCAAACGCAACTTTGATGAAACCATTCTGAAAACCAACCTGGAAGCAGTCAAGGAGATTGCCTACCAGGTTCGGCTGCGCAATATCGGGGGTATCATTATCATTGACTTCATTGACATGCGTAAGACCTCCCACAAGGACAAGGTCATGGCCCAGATGCACGAAGCCATGAAAAAGGATAAAAGCCAGACAAATGTTCTTCCCCTAACGGAACTTGGCCTGGTTCAGATGACGCGCAAGCGCACCCGCCGCAATCTGACCCGTACCCTTTGTGAGCCCTGTTTTTACTGTAATGGAACCGGCTATCTGTTATCGGGTGAATCCATCTGCTACAAAATTTACAGGGACCTGGCCGCCGAAGCCAGGGACATGATGGGCAACAGATTTACGGTAAAAGTACATCCGGAAATTGCCCAGCTTTTCCATGGCAGTGAAAACCATCTGCTGGTATCCCTGGAATCAAAGTTTTCAAAACCCATTTCCATTTACCCGGAACCCCATTATCATATTGAAGAATACCATATATTTGAGTCCCTTGTCCCGAAACGGTCAAAGGAAAAGGAGATGCATTAGTACATTACGCCTCAGCTTTTGTCACAAAAAACAAGAACAAGAAATTGTGGAACGCCTTTCTTCGTGTTTCCAGTTTCTGGTCTATAGTTTCTGTGGCGTAGTCGCCTTAACCTCTCTCCCGGTGTTGCAAAAGCCATAAGGATTACCCGTAAGATAAAAATTTTATGTAACGTTGGGCTGCAGTATGATTGACAATAATAAATATATGCATTAGTATTCCATGTTTATTGTAGTTTATGCAACTGATGTATTATTGATGAATAATAACAAGACACAAGGAACAAGAATTTTATGAAACGCACTTATCAGCCAAGCAACCGGAAAAAAACCAGAAAACACGGATTCCTGAAAAGAATGTCCACCCCGGGTGGTAAACGCATCATTAATGCCAGGCGGGCCAAGGGAAGAAAAAGATTGACCACGGTTTAATCTTTCAGGGGTGTATTGAGTAACTTTTCTTTACCCAAAGATGCACGGCTCCGGAAACGGGCCGAATTTTTAAAGCTTTCAAAACATGGCAGAAAGATACGAACCAGTTATTTTATAGCTGCTGTTTCCAAGGGAACAGAAAAAAACAATCGAATTGGAATTACCGTATCTAAAAAAGTGGGGAATGCAGTCGCGCGCAACAGAATAAAAAGGCTTGTAAGAGAGTATTTCAGACACAGGAAAGATTTTGTATCCGGAACAAACGACATCAGCATAATTGCAAGAAAAGGTCTGACAACACTGTCCAATAAACAGATTAATGAAAAGCTTAATAAACTTTTTGAAAAAATTGCATTGGTATAGATGATCAGGCAGCTGTTATCCATATTGATCAGGGTTTATCAGATTTTTATATCGCCCCTCCTTGGCACCCATTGCAGGTATGAGCCATCGTGTTCGCACTATGCCCTGGAAGCGATTCAAAAATATGGCAGTATAAAAGGCAGCATTTTGGCAATAAAAAGAGTATTGCGCTGCCACCCGTTCCGACCTGGCGGTTATGATCCGGTCCCTTAAATTAGCTTTAAAAACAGTCTGTTAAGCGTCACATGCCTTCCTCTTTTTTCTTTACAGTTTTAAGACAACCCCCTTGTTTTTAGGAGAGAAGATGGATGAGCAAAAACGATTATTTTTAGCTGTGGTGCTGTCAGTTGTAGTCCTTTTGGGCTATCAACTCTTTTTCGCACCCGCACCCCAGCCTGATAATCAAAACCAAAACGCCCCGTTACAGACGATGGACTCGTCTGAATCCCATACCGCCAAGGTTTCGGACTTCACCCCCAAGACAGTACCCGCACCGGCCCCGGCTGATTTACGGGACTTTCGTACCATTACGCTGTCCACCCCCTATTATACCATTGCCGTCAGTGAGTATAAAGCTGCGGTAACAAGTCTGACCCTCAAAGATTACATGGAAACCAATGATAAGGGATCTCCTGCAAAACAGTTAGTAACCACGGAAGTGACCAATCTTACCGGGGGGATATTTTCCATTAATACCGCCCAGGGAAGTATCAGGGGGCTGGCCGATGCTGTTTTTTCTTCCGATGCGGACAGCACCAACCTTTCCCTGAACCAAGGGGAAAAAAACATTACATTTTCCTGGACAAACCCGGATGGCATTACCGTAAAAAAAGTATTGACCTTCAGGGCGGACTCTTACCTTATCCATTGTGACATCATCGTTCAAAATGGCTCGGGCATGCCGTTCAAGGACGCGATTAGCATTGGTGTTCCCGGTTATTTCGATGAAGAGGTAAAGAAACGCTCCCGGTTCGCATATGAAGGGCCGGTCGCCTATCTTGACAACAAGTTTACGACCATCAAACCCAAGAATATTGAAGACAAGGACACCTATTCAGGCGTTGTGGGCTGGGCCGGGTACAGCAACCGTTATTTCCTGACAGCGGTGATGCCGGATACCCCGAAGGAAGCCACCCTGAAGCTCTCCTTTGCCAATGATGTTGTAAATAACCGACTGGTTACCCAGATGCCCATACTGGATCCGGAGAAACAAAACCAGCAGTCCTTTACCCTGTATATGGGCCCCAAAAGTCATAAAATTTTAAGCCAGTATGACAATCTTTTGAAAAAATCCGTTAATTTCGGTTTTTTTGATATTATAGCCAAACCGCTGCTCATTGCCATGAATTTTATCCATGGCATTATTCCCAATTACGGGGTCGCCATCATTCTTTTGACCATCTTTATTAAACTGATATTCTGGCCGCTGGGCACCAAAAGTTACAAGTCCATGCATGAGATGAAAAAGGTACAGCCTTTAATGATGGAAATCCGGGAAAAGTACAAAGACGACAAGCAGCGCATGAATCAGGAAACGATGGCATTGTACAAAACATATAAGGTCAACCCGGCTTCCGGGTGTCTGCCGCTGCTGGTACAGATGCCCATTTTCTTTGCCCTGTACCGCATGCTCTACATGGCCATTGAGCTGCGTCACGCGCCTTTTGTGGGATGGATTACGGATCTGTCCGGGCCGGACCGCCTGTTTCACTTTAATTTTTCCATCCCTTTCATGGACGCCCCTTCCGGAATCCCTGTGCTGACAATTTTAATGGGTGCATCATTCCTGCTCCAACAGAAAATGACACCCACGACCGGGGACCCCATACAGGCAAAAATGATGATGCTTATGCCCATATTCATGACGGTTCTGTTTATCAACTTTCCGGCAGGACTGGTTCTGTACATGTTTGTCAACAACATCATCTCAATGGGCCAGCAGTATTACACACAAAAGGTTTTAGCCTAAGGAGGACGTATGAACCAACCTCTTGAATTTACCGGAAAGAATGTCGATTCCGCCGTTGCGGCGGCTTGCAGACAGCTTGATATTCCCCAAAAAGAATTAAAATACAATGTGATCTCAACGGGAACAACCGGTATTTTCGGTATTGTCGGTCGCAAAGACGCCCGGATCCGGGTGACGGTTCCGGCCAAAAAGACACAGCAATCCGAGGAAGACAAGGAGGGTATTCTCTCCATTGTGGATGAGGCCTTTGGCCAGAGCAAACCCAATCCAACACCCGAACAGGCCGCTCCGGCACCCCAACCCCAAAAGCCGGCACCGAAACCAATGCCGGTAAAAGAAAAAGAACCGAAAGAGGAGGTACCTGAGCGCCTGGATAAAGAAGCTCAGATTGCCGAAAACGAATCAAAACCTGAAGATGAAGATACCGGCCGGTGGGATGCCCGCCCGGCACCCAGGGCTGAAAGGCCGAGCCAAGAGGAACAGCCGCCGGAGCCGGTCTCCCAGGCATCCATTGACTTAGGTGTTAAAACGGTTCAAAAAATGGCAGACCTGATTACCGAAGACGCCTATGTTGAAGCCATCGCCCAAGAGAACAAATTGACCCTTCAAATTAAAGGCGGAAATACCGGTATTTTGATTGGCCGCAAGGGTCAGACCCTGGACGCCATGCAGTTTCTTACGGATAAAATCATCAACCGCCAGAGCGAATCCCGTGTCAGGGTCAAAGTTGACATTGAAGGCTATATGGAGACCCGGAAGGCAAATCTAAAGCACCTGGCCCTGAAAATGGCGGAAAAAGCCAAAAAAACCGGACGGCCTGCCACCATTAACCAGATGAGTGCCCAGGACCGTCGTATTGTTCACCTTGCGCTGAAGGACGATGCCCAGGTTCGCACCCAGAGTATGGGAGACGGGTATTACAGACGCCTGGTTATTTTTCCCAAAAAACGCAACGCCTACAAGGGGAAAAAACGGTTCAAAAAATAAATGACAGATACAATAGCCGCAATAGCCACCCCTTTTGGAAGCGGCGGCATCGGTGTCATACGGGTTTCAGGGCAACACGCCTTTGATCTGGCAGCTAAAATTTTTTCAAAGACACCGGCCGATGGGGAAAAAAAGGCACCGCAATTTATTTCCCACAGGGTAAGCCACGGCTTTATATGTGACGGGGATACCACGATTGACGAAGTGCTTGTTATCCCCATGAAAGCGCCGCGTTCCTATACAGCCGAGGATGTTGTGGAGATCCAGGCCCATTCGGGCACCATTGTTCTTCGACGTATTCTGGACCTGTTGTTCAAGCTTGGCGCACGCCCGGCAGAACCCGGAGAATTTACCCGGCGTGCCTTTTTAAACGGCCGTATAGACCTGACCCAGGCCGAAGCTGTGGCAGACATCATTAATGCGCGGTCGGACTCATCCCTTAAATTTGCCGCCTCCCAGAGCCTTGGCCTGCTGCGCCAAAGTATCCAGGACATGATATCTGTCTTGACCCAGTTTGCGGCCCGGCTTGAGGCTGCCATTGATTTTCCCGATGATGCCGGCGCATTTTCCTACACCAGCCAGGATAAAACCAAGCTTCAATCCGTTGCAGACAAAATTGAAGGGCTTATCCAGCAGCACAAGGATGCCTGTTTTTTAAAAACAGGCATACGCCTGGCCATTTGCGGGGAGCCCAATGTTGGAAAATCCAGCATCATGAACCGGATTCTGGAAAAGGAAAAATCCATTATTACGGCCATCCCCGGTACCACCCGGGACCCCATTGAGGACAACCTGACCATTGAGGGTATTCCTTTTGTCGTTGTTGATACGGCCGGCATTCACCAGACCGATGATCTTGTGGAGATCATCGGTATTGAAAAAGCCAGGGACCAGATAGAGGCTGCAGATATTGTCCTCTATGTCATTGAAACGGGCAGACCCTTTCCCGAAAAAACCGTATCAAAAAGCCTACCGGAAGATAAACCGGTCATTTTTGCAATCAACAAAATGGACCTGGTTGATGAACTTGATATGCCTCAAATGCCTGAAAAATATACTTATTTTCCCTTTGTGGAGGTCTCTGCGCTCACAGGAAAAGGTATAAATACCCTTAGAACAAGGCTTCTGGAGACCTGTATCGGCAACCTTGAGATTGGAGATAATGCAGTCATCCCTAATCTTCGGCATAAAAACGCCCTTGTCCAGGCCCTTGGATATATGACAACCATAATGGAAGGACTTGAAAACGGTCAGGAGGAAGAGACCCTGGCACTGGATGTTAAGAATTGTATTGACCATCTCGGGACAATTACCGGAGACACTGCGCCCCCGGATATCCTTGATGCTGTTTTTAATAATTTCTGTATTGGGAAATAACACCCATGGGCTGCCCTGGTTTTCACCGTGGTTCAGCCCACAACAAACAATGAAACTAACGATACCCAAAATGCAGGCTAAGATTGGGCGCCGCAGGCGCTTGGCCCTCTTGTTTCTAGTTTCATTCAAAAAAAGGTATACTAATGGATTTAGATAAACATTTTGTAAAATATGAAGCAGTTGTCAACATGGTGGACCAGGTCTTTGACCGGGTTAAACAGGAGTATCCCAAAGAGGTCTTCTGCAGGGAAAAATGTTCGGATTGCTGCTATGCCATTTTTGATCTGACCCTGATCGAAGCGCTGTACCTGAACCACAAATTTAATGAAAACTTTTCAGGTAAAGAAAAAGCCGAGCTCATCGCTATTGCGGATAAAACAGACCGGGCTTTGGCCAAAATGAAGCGGGATGCCTACAAAAAAGTCAAAGACGGGGCTGACCAGCTTGAAATTGTGGGAAAAATGTCCCAGGAACGGGTCCGCTGTCCCCTTCTGGGTGAAAACGATCTGTGTTTGATGTACGAGTATCGGCCGATTACCTGCAGGGTCTACGGAATCCCCACCTCCACGGCAGGGGCTTCCCACATCTGTGGTCGGACCAATTTTGTCCAGGGTAAAGCCTATCCCACCCTGAACATGGATAAAATATACACCCAGCTCCAGCTTTTGTCTGCGGAACTGGTAAAAGACATTAATTCAACCAACATCCGGATGCATGAATTGCTTATCCCTGTATCCATGGCGATGGTTACCCTGTTTAACGATGAATTTCTTGGAGTGAAGAAAGATGGGTGAAACACATTTTTCCCCTGCGGAAATAGAAGAAAGAAAAAAAGCCATTTTCGATGCCATGGGAAAACGGGGCCAGCGGCAGATTATGAAAACGGGATATGAAAAATGGGATCCATTCCAGGAACCCAAAGATCCGATTGATATTCGCAAAGATAAAACCAAACGGACCTCCCAGCAGCTGATCCGGGATTTTCTCACAGCCATTGATGCGGATGAATATTCCAACAGTTATGCCCAGGGCGCCCTTGAAATGTGCCTTGGCATTATAAATGACGAAGAAAAAATCAAGGGCATGTTTGATTTTGCCCAATGGTATACAAAATTGCTTGAAAAAGAGGGACATGATTCCCTTTAAGCGGAACCGTGCCCTGGATATTCTGAATAATGCCACGGCACGCCTGACGGCCAGGGCTTATATCCGTGAAATCGGCCGGGAATTTGCCCTGACACCATCCCAGGCAAAAAAAGAGCTCAAATCCCTTGTGGATAACCAGGATGTGGCCTATCAGGATCTGTATGGATCTACTTATGTCATGGAAAGTTTTTCAAAACCGGTCCGGATCACGGACCGGTTTTTTATTCTACCGCCTGATATTGAAAGCATCGCGGGCCCTAATGATATAGATATCCGGATAAGCGTAGGTATCTCCTTTGGTAGCGGCCACCACCCAACCACGCGGCTTTGCCTGACTGCACTGGACCGGCTTTTTTTTTCAACAGGGCTGTCAAACCATCTTCAAGGCGGCAAAGCAGGAGATATCGGCACGGGTTCAGGGGTGCTTGCCATGGCTGCCTGCCTTGCGGGCATGGCCCGGTGCATGGCCTGGGAAACAGATCCCAATGCTGTCAGCGAGGCTTGCCGGAATGTTACAGCCAACGGGCTTGAAGACAAAATAAATGTTATCCACGGCATCATGACCGCCCAGGATTTAAGGCTTTCCCTTGTTATGGCCAATTTAAGGTTTCCCACCCTTAAGCAAATTGCACCGGACATTTATTCAATCCTGGTACCTGGTGGGCATCTGATTCTTTCAGGCGTCAGGGCCTGGGAAATGGATAACCTGAAAACCCATTACAGCGCCATGGGATTTTCCATAGACTGGGAACGGGAAGAAAAGCAGTGGGGGGCCCTGATCCTGACAAAAAAGCCATAGAGGGACGCATGCGACCTGCCATTCAACTTCTTGTAACCGTGTTTTTGATCTTAAGCGTATCCCAAGCCAGATGTGATGTGTACAGCTGGATCGACGAAAATGGAATCAGGCACTTCTCCAATGTCAGTTTGCCTTATGGGAAAAAGGCAACACAAATACCGGAATCCGTCAGTTCCACCATAGACAAATCCAAGTTTAAGGTAACAAAGGTTTTTGACGGCGATACCGTGCAGGTTCAAGGGCAGGATCTTGAATTTCGAATCCGCATGGTGGCCATTGACGCCCCGGAAACAGGTGGATCA
>DATFIL010000577.1:0-2309 GCA_035270145.1 Desulfobacter sp.
TGCCTGAACTGATCCGGCACGCCGGAAAAGCCGGTATTCCCTATATTCGCACCGGCACCAACGGATTCTTTTTTGCCGGCCATGACAAACCAGGCTTCAAAGACAAGGTAAAGGTTATTGCTGATGAGCTTGCCGACTCGCCGTTACGCAACTTTTGGATCAGCTTGGACTCATCGGTCCCGCACATCCATGAGCAGATGCGTGGCTTTAACGGCGTTGTCCGGGGTATGGAAAAAGCATTGCCTATTTTCCATGACGCAGGGCTTTTCCCTTCCGTGAATCTTGGGCTGAATCGCAATGTTGCCCAAATCACCCGGGTCCTTGCATCGCCAAGCAAGGAGAACCTGGCAACTCCGGAAGCATCCCCCTTTTACCGTGCCTTTGCCCAGGGATTTGCCGACTTCTACCGCAAGGTGATCAACATGGGATTCACCATTGCCAATGCCTGCTATCCCATGAGCATGGAGGACAGCGCAGATAAAGAGGACTTAGATGCTGTTTATGCCGCAGCGTCTGCAGACCGGGTGGTTTGTTTCACGGGCACGGAAAAAGCGCTCTTATTCAAGGCGCTTTCAGACACCATTCCTAAATTCAGGTCAAAAATAAGAATTTTTTCCCCCCTTGCCGGCCTTCATACCCTTTACAATGTCTATTCAGGCAAAACTGCAGACACGCCATACGGCTGCCGGGGCGGCATTGATTTCTTTTATCTGAACTGCACCGACGGCAACACCTACCCATGCGGGTACAGGGGCGCTGACAATTTGGGCCCGTTTCCGGACTTAAACGTCAATGCCATTGATCCTAAGGGATACTGCCTGGCCTGCGACTGGGAATGTTTCAGAGATCCCACCGAACTTGGGGGCCCATTCATGGAAGCCTTTGCCGCGCCATGGCACCTGGCGGCCAGAATGGCCAGAGATCCGGGGTACGGCGCCTGCTGGCTCAAGGATCTTCAATATTACAAAGTCTGCGATTTTTTTAACGGCAGACGGCCACCCCGGACAATGGCTTTAGAAAAATTCCATCGGGCTCAAAGACGCAGATGTTCATGACATTTCGGACATATCCAAGAATCTGTATATCTTTGAAAGCAAGAAAACCGGGATCAAACTCAATAGAACCCGAGTCCATGTCTGCCTAGACCAGGTAGTCAGTTTTCCTCTTCCGAAGAAATAATGGATTTTTAAAGGAAGTATAATTTATCCCCAATTTTATTCAAAAAAAAGAGGCATCAGTAAGTGACGCCTCTTTTTTACTTAAATATGGGAAAAGTGATTAATCTGTCACATCATATGCATCAAAGAAGAGTTAACCCACAGATGGGCCAGGATGGCCAGGATGTATCCCAGTGCAATTACAGGCGTCCATTTCAGGTGGGCACCAAAGGTGTAAACACCTCGTGCGGTTCCCATCAGGGCAACACCGGCGGCGGATCCGATGGACAGGAGCGATCCGCCCACACCGGCCGTCAGGGTAACCAGGAGCCACTGGCCGTGGGACATCTCCGGATTCATGGTAAGCACCGCGAACATGACGGGTATATTATCAACGATGGCTGACAGGACACCGACCAGAGCGTTAGCCCAGGTGGGTCCAAGCTGGACATACATCTGGTGTGAGACCAGACTCAGGTATCCGAACTGAGACAGCCCGCCAACACACAGAATTACGCCGTAGAAAAACAAGAGGGTATCCCACTCGGCCCGGGCAACTCTACTCATCAGGTCAAACTGAACTTTTTCAGAAGAAATGGATTCAGCATCCCGGATCGTTTCAATGGCGCCGATCACCTCACCGTTTTGATTTCTTACCGGTGCGGCTGTCATCACCAGAGTGGTACCGTCTTTACCGATGGTTGGGAAGAAGCGGGCTGCCCTATGGCCGGATTCGAAAGTTTCGCTGGGGCGCTGTTTGCTGCCATAATTCTCTTCAAAATCTTTTTCAGACGCGTTTTCCAGCACCATATCAACCAGAATTTTTCGTTTTTCAGGCCAGAACGGTGACCAGTGCAGATCGGTGCCGATGCGCTCTTCTGCGGGTACGCCGGTCAACCCCTCTAAGTAACTGTTCCAGTGTGTGACCTTTCCATCGGTACCAATGGCCATGGCTGGATAAGGGATGGAATCCATAATGCTTGAGATGTCTTTCTTGCTTTTCTCGGTCGCCCATATGGGCTTAAAGGGCATATATCTTTCTGAACCTAGGATGGGATCGTATTTATTGATGTGGCCTTCACGGCGTTTGACGAAGTAGGATAAAAATCCAAGATACCCGAGCCCTAGCATCATGCCTGCTGCCGGCGGCAG
>DATFIL010000578.1:0-3180 GCA_035270145.1 Desulfobacter sp.
GGTGATGGATGATTTTGCCCATCATCCCACAGCGGTTAAGGAAACCATTGCCGCAGTCAAACCGTTTTATCCCCAGGGCCGCCTGGTAGCTGTATTTGAGCCAAGAACCAATACCAGCATGAGAAAGATTTTCCAAGCGACCTATCCGGCATGTTTTGACCTGGCAGACCTGGTGTGTATCTGTTCTCCCGGGATTAAAAAGAATATTCCTGAAAAAGAGCGGTTTTCACCCGAAGGTCTGACCGAAGATATTTGCAAAAGGGGCCGGGCTGCCCACCATTTCCATGACCCAGGCCAGGTGGTCGACTTTCTTGCCTTGGCACTTAAACCCAATGATATTGTTCTGGTGATGTCCAATGGCGGGTTTGGAAATATTCACCAGCGGCTTTTGGAGCGGCTGGGGTGACAAAAATTGCAATCAGAATTGTTGCCATCGGAATGCTGCATTCATTTTTGTACGGCTATCTGGTGCCTTTTGTCATTTACCCGCAGTTCGGGCAATGTGGAATTACCTTTGCCGTAATTGTTGCAATACTGATTTCCATCGGTATAATGGCCACCCTGAAGCTGGGGAAAAACAAAAAAAGAACAAAGGAGAATGACCCATGACCAATATTATTGAATGGGATGAAAAATATAGTGTGGATGTGCCTGAACTTAATGAATACCGCAAGCAGCTTATGGATATGTTTAACAGCCTCATTGAAATTAAGACAAATAAGGGCGAGGCCAAGGACGTGGTTAATTGGATTACGGAGATCAATGAGTTCAGCAAGATTTTTTTTTCAAAGGAGGAAAAAATTCTTGGCCGGAAAGGGTATCCTGATCTTGACATCCATTCCAAGGCCCATCGCCAGTTTATTAAAAAAACCATTGGCCTTCGTCGTGAAATTGCAGAAGAGGTTGATAATCTGGCAGTTGAAGACATTGTGGAATTGCGGGACTGGCTTATTAGACATTTTGAAGCCAGAGACACACTGTTTATTCCATTTTTAAGAATCCACAGATATGTGGATGAGTGTGAAAATAAAAAATGAGCCCCTAAGGGCCATGGCCCTTAGTAAATATTAAAGAACTATACATTCGTTGCCGATATGTATATTTGAGTCGTTAGGAAAGATTTTAAAAAGAAAAAGATAGAAGAATTATTATGAATGCAGAAAATAAAATACTACCGGTTAGCAATAAGATTATAAACACAGGCGACAGATCAGACGGTTTTGGCAGTGGATACAAGCTCAATGTTTCAAATCGCAAAAAAGACAGGCGCAAGAGGCCGTATGACCGCAGAAAAAGCGTCAGAGATGGTGTGATTGTCTCCTTGTCCTTTAAGAAAGATCGAAGAAAAAAAACCGATCGCCGGCGTTCGGCCCCAGTCAGTTCTGTGCCCAGGGATGATTCCAAAGGATACATCCATAATATCATTGCGTGAAGTATTTTTGATCCCTCTTGGTAAAATAACTGCATGAGTGACGTTTCCCTCAATGATCTTGGCATACTCCATGAATCTGGAATTTTTTCCCATCTGGACTACTATTTCTCCACAACCATGGCCAATATCTTTAACGATGCAGAACCGCTGGAAATCCTTTCCGCAGCATTGACCTGCAGGGCGCTTTCCAAAGGCTGTATATGTCTGGATCTCACAGGCTTGGCCGGCACCGTCATGGAAACGTCCGAGGGAAAAGAACTTATCCGCCTTCCTGAACTCGAATCCTGGTGCAAGATCCTTGAAAATTCTGCCATGGTGGGCATGGAAGTTTTACATTGCGGGAAAAAAGAAAATGACATGGTCTCCTGGATTGCTGAATATCCGTTGATCCTTGACCGTGACAACAATCTTTATCTTTCCCGGTACTATGATTTTCAATGCCGGCTCGCAGATAACATCCGAGCACGCATTAAAAGGCAGATTTGCGGTCCGGATCATGAATTTGTGAACCACAGGCCGTCCGCTTATTTTGACAGTCGGGATACCCACAGGACGTTTGGACAGCAGCAGGCTGTTAAAAAGGCCCTTTGTTCCGGTTTTATGATGGTATCCGGGGGGCCGGGTACCGGAAAAACCTATATTACCAATATAATCCAGACACTTTTAACAGCCTGGGCCAATGAAAATGACCTGAAACCGCCCCGGATAATGTGTTTGGCACCCACCGGCAAGGCCGCCGCCAGATTGAAAAACGGGGCCACCATCCACAGTGCGCTTAAACCCGTGAAAAACGGAACAGGGTTCCGGCACAATGCAGCGAACCCCCTGGCCGCAGACCTGGTGATTATTGATGAAGCATCCATGATTGACATGGCGCTTATGACAAGACTTTTTGAAGCCATCAGCCCGGATACACGTATTGTCATGCTCGGTGATATGAATCAACTTTCTCCTGTTCAGGCCGGGGCCGTGTTTTTTGACCTGTGTCATGCGGCTATGTTGTCCGATTCCCGGGTGTTTTTGGATGTTAATTTCAGATCCGGGGGTAAAGTCGGCATTGAAACGCTTGCAAAGGCCGTTAATGCCAGTGATGCGCATGCTGTGTCAGATATCCTGACGGCAGATTATCCTGATCTTTTATTTGTGGATACCAACGAAGACGAAGGATATCAGACCCGACTTGAATCTTGTATCCTGGAAGGGTATGCGCCGCTTTGGGACGCAGCCTCTCCTGACCAGGCCATGGCTGTTCTGGATGGTTTTCGTATACTGTGTGCCCATAATTCAGGAAGCAGCGGAACATTACAAATTAATCATATATGTGAAAAAATATTACGATCTAATGGGAAAGATGTTATAGATCAGCCTGTTTTTAAAACGCTTTTGATGGTCCGGCGCAATGATTATAAAAGGTCGCTGTTTAACGGTGATACATGTGTTGTCCTTGAAGAAAACGGGATATCCACCGCCTGGTTTGCCCCGGAAGAATCAGGGCAAGCGGATATCAGGCATTTCAGGTTGTCTGATCTGCCCGAATGTGAGCCTGGCTTTGCCGTGACCGTCCATAAAAGCCAGGGATCGGAATTTGACACTGTGCTGATCCTTATCCCTGAACAGATATCACCGGTTGTTACCCGGCAGCTGCTTTATACGGGTATCACGCGGTCCCGGAAAAAGGTAATTATTTTCGGCAGCATGCCCATGATCCGGCAGGCCGTACAAACCTCGGTTGAACGCAGATCCAACCT
>DATFIL010000579.1:0-2131 GCA_035270145.1 Desulfobacter sp.
TTGATGGCACCGATAAAGCTGCTTTCCAGACCGGATTCATTTGATATGGCGCCGACAACATCGCCGGGTTTAAGGCCATGCTTATGACCAACTTCAATGCGATATCGTTCCATCCCGTTTTCAGTCGGCGCAATTATATTGGGGTTAAGCCGGGCAGGTGTCTGCTTCTGCTTTGATGCAACGGGTGCCTTGGCTTTTTTTTCGGGTTTTTTAGCAGTCTTTTCAGCGGCCTTTTTAACAGCAGGTTTGTCAGCCGTCTCCTTAAGCAGAAACGGTGTGTTGCCCTGATGCATTTTTGCCAGGGCGGCAGCTACCTGGGAAATCGAGACATCCTGTTCCTTTGCGGTGGCCGCCACCAGATCTGTAAAAGTGCTTAGATCTTCGGTGTCGATGGTTTGAGCAATTTTATTTTTAAACTCATTCCTCCGTTTTTCATTGATTTCCCTGTTGGAGGGTAGTATCAGTTCTTCCACCTTCCGGCGGGTGGCTTTTTCGATGCGTTTTAACATCCATCTTTCTTTTGGCTGGACAAATAAAATGGCTTCACCGGTTCGTCCAGCCCGGCCGGTTCTCCCGATTCTGTGAATATAGGGTTCGGTTCTAGAGGGCATATCGTAGTTAATAACGTGGGAAATCCGGTCTACATCAAGTCCCCTTGCCGCCACATCCGTGGCCACAAGAATATCAATGTTCCCGTTTTTCAACCGGTTAACCGTCCGTTCCCGGGCTGCCTGGGCAATATCTCCGTTCAGGGCCTCTGCTTTGAATCCTTTTTCTTCCAGGATTTTTGTCAGACCCGTTGTGTCATTCCGGGTTCTGGTAAATACGATGACGCCATCATGGGACGAGGCTTCAAGTATCCGGACCAGGGCATGACTTTTTTTTACATGTTTTACCAGCCAGAATTTTTGATGAATGGTGCTGGTGACATCTGAATCATGCCGGATAATAACCTTTTCAGGATTTTTAAGATATTTGCCTGCAATTTTTTGAATGGGGGCCGGCATGGTGGCCGAAAAAAGTGCGATCTGGGTCGGTTGGGGTATTTGGGATAAAATCCATTCAACGTCATCAATAAATCCCATCTGCAGCATTTCATCTGCTTCGTCCAGCACTAGGCCTGTAAGATCGTCAAGGCACACGGTTTTACGCCGCATATGGTCCATGAGACGGCCCGGTGTTCCCACAACCACATGGACGCCCCGTTTTAACTGGTTTAACTGAACACCATAGCTTTGGCCGCCGTATACAGCCAGAACGTTAAGGCCCTTCATGTTTACGCCATAGTCATTGAAGGATTGGGCCACCTGGATGGCAAGTTCCCGGGTCGGGGTGACCACAAGAACCTGGGGCCGCCTGTTTTTTAGATTGATCCGGGAAAGCAGCGGCAGAGCAAAGGCCGCTGTTTTCCCGGTTCCGGTCCTGGCTTGACCTAACAGGTCCTTGCATTCGATCATACGAGGAATGGTCATGGTCTGGATCGGTGTCGGGGTTTCATAACCAACAGTTTGCAAGGCCGCAAAAACATCCGGGCTTAAGTTCATGTCGCCGAACCCGGCTTGTTCTAAATTTTTATGGGGCATGGTTTTCCTTAAAAGCAAAAAGGCCGGCACAGCCGGCCCTGTATATCAATATTAACTCACAACAAAACAGTTCTAAATATACGAAATTTTTAGAAAATGCAAGTTGTTTGTTTTGATTACAGCAATTCTAAATTTGAGTTGGTACGCCATCTTGCTCTTAATCTTAATCTTGCTCTTGCTCTTGCTCGAATCCATAGGATGCTTATGGCTCACAAATTATCAAGAGATCGCATGTAGCTTGTCTGCAGTTTTATGGTCAAAAAACTATTAATAATAGTCTGGACCTCTGAACCTACTTATTGATGGGATATTATTTTTGACAGACATAGTCTGTAGTTTGAAATTTGAACTGATTCCCAACAATGCTTCGGTTATTGAAGACTGATTCTAAATCGGCTTGGGTAACCAATGATAGACAAAATGCTCGCTTTTCGAGATTCAATCAGAGGCGGGAGTATAATATATTAAATTTAGTCTTGCGTTTCTTTATCCGGAGTGGTTAATCTCCAATAAAATTGATTTTTGAAATCGTTTTTTCTGAAATTTTA
>DATFIL010000580.1:0-3207 GCA_035270145.1 Desulfobacter sp.
CTGGATGATTATGAAACCTGGATGAATAAAAATATTGATTCCCATATCCCATTTGATGATAAGACCCCAGAACAGGGGCCGGAAGCGCCTGAACCGGAAGTGGCGTTTTCAACCCTGCTGGAAGCTTCACTGAAACAAAACCGTTCCCCTTGCCATGCGCCTAAGCCCATGCCCTTGAAACGAAGGCTCAAGCGCTATCCGCCCCCCGAAGCAGATCTTGACCTCCACGGGTTCACAGCCATCGGTGCCCAGATCAAAACCCGGACTTTTATTTCAAGTGCCCATGTCCAGGGATTTTTTACCCTGCGCATTATTGTGGGCAAGGGGCTTCACTCCGAGGATGGGCCTGTGCTGCCCCATGTGGTGGAGGACCTGCTAAAGGAGATGAAAAAGGACAACATCGTCCTATCCTACAAATGGGAGGGCGGAAAAAGATCTAAATTTGGTGCGTTGCTGGTTTATCTTAAACGGTTTACTGATTAAGCTGGTACTTTTTTACCGCCCTGTTATGGTCTTTCAGATTGGTGGAAAATTTATGCGTTGTGTCATTTTTTGAAACAAAATAGAGGTAGTCTGTCTGGGCAGGATACAAGGCCGCCTTTAGGGATTGGGCGCCTGGATTGGCAATGGGACCGGCCGGAAGTCCGTCTATCTTATAGGTGTTATAAGGTGTGACACGCCTTAAATGTTTATATCGAATTTTTCCGTAATAGTCAGAAACCCCGTAAATTACTGTGGGGTCACTTTCAAGCCGCATATGGCGTTTTAGCCGGTTGTGGAAGACCGATGAAATGATCGGCCTTTCTTTTCCATTGCCGGTTTCCTTTTCAATTATTGAGGCAAGGATGACAACTTCATGGACGCTTAAGCCTATTTCTTTTGCACGGGCTTTCCACTTGTTGGTAAATGTCATTTTAAAGGTGGATATCATCTTTTTGATTAAGGTTTTGCAGTCTGTCTCTTTGGAAAAAAAATAGGTGTCCGGGAACAGATATCCTTCTAAGGTCATACCCGGAACTTCACACTGATTGATAAATTCAAGATCATTGCATAAAGATAAAAATTGCTTCCGGGAACACAAACCGGCTTCCTGGGCCAGGACCGCAATTTCTTGCATATTCATCCCTTCCGGAATGATAAGTCGGTATAGCTTGCTTTTGCCGGAAATTAAAATACTCAAGATGGTTTCCGGACTCATACCCGTGTTCATTTCGTATTCCCCGGCTTTTATCCGTGTTGCTGCCTTTTTTATCCGGACATAAAGCTTAAACGCAGTGAGATTTGAAATTAAATCCTGGTCTTTAAGATTTTGGGCGATGATGGATAAATGCTGGCCGGAAGATACTGTGAAGGTAACCGGTAGAGAACGTGTGGTGGCAGGGGCCTTAATAAACATAGCCATCCAAAGCATAGCGGCACCGGCTACCGCAGCAAAACACAGACAGAATATGACCGAAATCAAGACGGTTTTTTTGATCTTTTTATGGCGTTTATCCGGCCTTTTTTCAGGCGCTTGATCCTTTTTCGGCATTTCAATTGTTTCTTAGGAATCGTTTAATTACGTGTTTGTTTTCAGCGTTGAAATTAAAACGGGTCTGCCGCAAGCGCGGTCAGACCCGTAGGTTTATTAACGTTCCCTTTGTACCAGATTATTTGGCAATGGGAAATTCCGTATCGGGATTGTAGCAGATCCGGCAACAGTTCAGACAGCGATCAGCCTCGGCAAGCGCCTGATCTTCGGGCAGAACCAGATCAACCTCAATCATTGAATCCAGCCTCTGGCTAACCGGTATTTCCGGCATTTTAGCCCGTTTGATGGGCGTTATGCCGTCAACTTTTTTGAAAATAGATTCAGGGATATTTTTTCCTTGTAAAGAATTCTCGACCGGTTCAACCGGTTTTCCTTTCAGGAACAGATCAATGGAACGGGCTGCACGCCTTCCGCCGCCAATGGCAGTAACAACAAGGGAAGGCCCGGTTGCCGAATCCCCCCCAGTGAAAATATATGGGATTGAAGATTGCAGGGTTTCAGGATCGTTGTCAATGGTATTCCACCGGGTCAATTCAAGCTCTTTCATTCTCGGCGCTGGGTCATTATATTTAAAAGAGGGATCCGGTGCCTGACTAATGGCAGAGATGACCATATCAACGTCCAATACCGTTTCAGACCCTTCAATCGGTACAGGCCGTCTTCTACCGGATGCATCCGGTTCACCCAGTTCCATCTGCAGGTATTCAAGGCCTTTAACCTTGCCTTCATCATCTCCAATGACCCGTGTGGGGGATGCAAGGAATACAAAATCAATGCCTTCCTCTTCTGATGCAACAATTTCCACTTCATTGGCAGGCATTTCATTCCGGGTTCTTCTGTAAACAATGTACACTTTTTCAAGGCCCAGCCGTTTCAGTGTTCTGACGCAGTCAATGGCACTGTTTCCACCCCCGACGATGGCAGCGGTTTTCCCTAATTTCATTTCCTGACCGCTGGCAAATTTCGAAAGCCAGTCAATTCCCTTATAACATCCGTCAAGGTCTTCCCCTTCAATACCAAGGGCATAATCCTCCCAGGCACCAATTCCCATGAAAACGGCGTGATATCCCGAGGCGACCAAAGAACTTAGTCCAAAATCTTGTCCGAATTTAACCTGGGTAAAGGCATTTATTCCTAAATCGAGAATTCCCTGGATTTCCCAATCCAGAACCTCTTTAGGAAGTCTGTACTCTGGGATGCCGTATCTAATAATACCGCCAAGTTTCGGCATAGCGTCAAAGATATCGACTTGATGACCGATCCGCCTTAAGAAATATGCACAGGAAAGTCCGGCAGGTCCGCCACCAATGACAGCCACCTTTTTACCGGTATCAGGGGCACAGGTAATGGGAATCCGGGAACCGGAATTCATTTCATAGTCAGCAACAAAGCGTTTGAGCTGGTTAATGGAAACCGGCTCATCCTCAATACCTCTTCTGCACATATCTTCACAAGGATGAGGACATACCCTGCCGCAGGAAAGGAGAAGGGGGTTTCTCATGCGTATGGTCTGAACAGCCTCGTCATATTTACCTGCTTTTATTTCACTGATATATTTTGGAATATTGATTTCAGCAGGACAGGTCTGGGAACATGGTGCCAAAGCACCTTGCTCCTGGTTGAATTCCATTAGTTTTTCGCTCAGGGTCTTGACTTGAATAATATCTTTGGGACAG
>DATFIL010000581.1:0-2211 GCA_035270145.1 Desulfobacter sp.
TAAAGTTCAGTTCTTCGGGATTTTCTATGGTTACGCTGATCAATTCCATTATATGTTTCCTCCTCGGGATTGAGTATTTTATTTTACTGGTATTAATCTGAAATCATCTTAACTACCTGATATTGCGTGGAACCTTATTCCAGTGACAACGCGCCCCATGACAAATCAAAGGCCTGGTCATTTTGTTCTAAGTTCGTGATCATAAGGGACGGCATGATCCACGCCTGGCTGTCACTGCTCTGGGCCACCCGGATTACGGGAAAAGCGTTCTGCCGGGCAATGGTTTTTACCGTAAGAAACCGGGTGCTGTTTTCCCCTTCCGCAAATCGGGTAAAGGCCAGGTGGTTGACATTGTTGTGCTCTGCCGATTTCTTGTAATTTTCAAACTCCTCCATATTATAAATCCGCCCGGGAAGCACTTCCATCTGCGCGGTGGTCCTGGTATCGGTGTCCATGGAAATATAATATTTGTGATCATCCACACAGATTTCATACCCGTCGTAAAGCGTGTAGACGTTGCCTAGAAGGGTAATCAATTTTTCAAAATGGGAAATTTTCTTGGCATAGCGTTCACCTTCCTGGTTTTTACCCACATGCCGGTACTCGGCCATGAACAGGCAGTGCTCGGGCAATAGCAGCAGTTCATTTTTGTTGAACTCCTTGAGGATGTGCTTTTTAACGGCTTTTCTGACCTTTTCGGATTTGGTGGGACGGCCTGAAATCAGAAAATAGATGCCGGACAAATTATTGTCCTTGCGCCATTTATTGAGCAATCCTGCCTGTTTGCCGCATAACAACTCCAGAAACCGCGAAAAATCCCGTTCAATGAATCGGTCATTGTCCCACCAGGGACCGGTTTCCTCCGGGGACCGATTCTGGGCAAACGCGTCGGAAAAATATTCTCCGGCCTTTTTTTCGGAAAAGGATTCCTTTCGGTTAAGGGCTGTGGTAATGCCCAGGGCCGGGTCCTGGTAGGTATTGGCCAGAAGCACGCTGACATCTGTAGTCAGCCCGCCAATGTCAATATGGCACACCACAAACTGAAGATTTTCGGCATTGGGATCACGCTGGGAAGCCTGGGAAAAGATAAAGTCCACTTCCTTTAAATCCGGCAGTCGGTCTTTCTGGTTGGAGAGATCCCAGAACGGTAACAGCTTGACCAGATTCAAAAAATAAAGCTCGCACGCCCCGCTCTCATCTGCAGAAATATTGACAAAGGTTTTACGCAAATGCCTAAGATCACTTGGAAAAAGCCATTTCCATTTCCGATCCGAGGATAGGTTCATGCACACGGAATAGATATTTTCCCTGTATCCGTTTCTTAAATTTTCAATGAACAGGTCCGGTACCGTAACCCGGATTTCCGTGATCACCGGAATGGCAGGCCCGTTCCAGGGCCGGTCCTTGTTAGGCTCGGTGATGTATTTGAAACTGTGCTCAAGAATTTTTTTGATGTAAAGCTTGAACTGGGGCACATCGCCCCTGTAGGCGGCAAATTTTGAGGCAAATTCATATTTGGCGCTTTTAACAATCTGGCTTGAACTGACACGCTCTTCACCTACATTGGGCACAAAAGCAAAATCCCGCTCATCACCGGAAGGCGGATTGATAAAGGCCGAAGGGAATCCGCCCTGGGCATCTGAATCACCATGAACCACATATTGCCATGAGTCGGTGATCTTATCCCGGCCAAAGCTGCAGGGCCAGCACAAAACACTGGTTCGGTAGGAGCCGAAATCAATGAAAAGAATATATTCTTCGTGGTTTTGGATGTCCCTTGGGGTGCGACCGGCAATGGTTTCATAATAAAGTTTGCCGTCATCCTCCAGCTCCATCTGGAACTGATCCACTTCCTTTACAACATATCGAATACCTGATGGTGCACCATCTACAAGATAAATTGTTACTTTTCTACCGAATGCCATTATTTACCTTTTGAACTATAACTAGATAGAACGGATCAATATGGTGATAGGCAGATTACCTATTTCACAGCTTGTAACCGATCATCCTCAAGAGATCTTGACGTTTTTTAATGTCGTCCCGTGTTTCAACGCCTTTGGAAGAAAAACCGTCCACCACACCCAGGATGCCTCTGCCCTGATCGGTCTGGGCCATGATCACCTGCGTGGGGTTGGCTGTGGCGCAATGGATGCGCACCACCTCGGGAACAGCCTGGATGGTGTTCACAATGTTGATGGGGAACATATC
>DATFIL010000582.1:0-2409 GCA_035270145.1 Desulfobacter sp.
TCTCGATTTCATTAAAATAGGTTTACCGATCATGCTGTTTAGCGTCCTTGTTGCTCATGTTTATATTTATTTGGTTTATTTTTAGTTATATAAGGCCATAAACGATCACTGTCATTTACCTGATACTCGATCATCGAGTGATAAAATCGAGAGGTCCATCATGGAACGTACATTAAAAGTTTTATGACCCTTACCTGAATTTGACATAAGGAAATCAAGTGAACCGGAAAAAACAAAATCTGTGGGAATATGTCCCCCTGGCAGATTATGCCGTTCCCCAGGCCACTATCTCCCGCACCATAAAAAGCGGGATAAAGGATATTTGGCAGCGATTTCGGCGACCGGATACGCCACGTCACCCTGCCCATGACCTGGAGTACCTGCCGGCTTCTGACGTTGAAAAAGTTGCGCCCCCCTCGCATTGGTCCGGGGCTGTCCGGGCGCTTGAAATCTTGGCAAAAAACAAGACCGGATCGGCGGAGGCCCCGTCTGTCATGATGGTGACCGGCCTGCCCGGCAGCGGCAATGCCCAAATACTGTCCCGTCTGGCCAAGTCCTTGGGATGGCGGCTGATCCCGGCGCCGGATCCGCAGCAGATTCTCACCCAGGACCTGGCCTGGCTGGACTGGACAAAATCCGCAGAGACCCCCTGGGTGCTCTGCGACCTGGGTAAAACCTATCTACGCCATGTTCGTGGACTGACCTTGGTCCGCCAACTCCTGGCCAGGATCAATTCAAAGGCTGCGGGACCTGGTGTTATCGGATGCGATTCCTGGTCCCTGGCCTATTTACGACGGGTACTCCCGGTCCCGTTTCCAGGGGCGGTGGTAGCCCAGGCCTTTGACGATCTCTCCCTGGGTAGATGGCTGAGCCAGAGGGCACATGACGGATGCGGCCGGCAGATACACTTCCGCCAGGCAGACAACGGAAAAACAGTTCTGCCTGCAGATGCCGATACCAAGGCAAGTGCCTTTGTCAATCACCTGGCAGCCCGCAGTTTCGGTATCCCGGGCATTGCCCTTGAGATCTGGCGCCGGGCTCTGAAACGGGAACCGGATGAGACCGCCGGTGACCAGACGTCTGAAACAGAACCCGCCAACGGGATTTCCATCTGGGTAGAACCATGGGAAAAAATACCGTGGCTTGTGGTTCCTTTGGACCTGGGACCGGCTTCCCCGGTCCTCATGCACAGCCTGCTGCTCCATAACGGGCTGCCCTGGAACCTTGCCGCCGACCTGCTTCCATTTTCCGCCACTGAGACAGACCGGACAATTCAGGCGCTGACGGATGCCGAAATTTTGCAGACCCGCCATGGGGAGTTGAAAATATCAGCCCACTGGTATCCGTCCGTGAAAGCCTATCTCAACGGGGAAGGCTATCTGACTGATCAATTTTAAAGGATTCTAAAGGAGAACTGACCCATGGAACTTTTCCAGCAGTTAAACCAGGCCGCCATTATCAGAGGCGCTTTGATAGCCGCCCTCGCCCTGGTGCTGATCGGAATCAGTCAGAAAGTGATTCCGTTAATAGCGGACCGGCTCTCCGGCCGGCAGCGGCTCTATGCCCTGGCCACGGTGCCGCTGATCCGTCTTGTGATCATCCTGGCCGCCCTGTGGATGATCATCTCCATTATCGTGGATCCAACGACTGAAAATATTTTTGCCCTGCTGGGGGCCCTGGGCCTGGCCCTGGGGTTTGCTTTCAAAGACTATGTCGGCAGTCTCATCGCCGGAATCGTCACCCTCTATGAATTGCCCTACCGGATCGGGGACTGGGTCTCTGTGGAGGGGGTTTATGGAGAGGTCAAATCCATCGGAATGCGGGCCTTTGAGATCCTTACCCCTGACGATACGGTGGTGGTGATTCCCCACCTGAAGCTCTGGGGGGAAAAGATCTTCAATGCCAACGACGGCAGCCGGCACCTCCAGTGCGCTGCCAAATTTTACCTTCACCCCGAGCACGACCCCAGGCAGGTGATCCAGGCCCTGGAGGATACGGCAATAACCAGCGCCTATCTACAAATCTCAAAGCCGGTAACCATCGTTGCATCGGAAGGTCTATGGGCCACGGAATACAGGGTCAAAGCCTATCCGGTGGACCCCAGGGACCAGTTCCGGTTCACAACGGACCTGACCCTGAGGGGAAAGCAGGCCCTGATGGCCCTGGGGGTGCGTTTTCCTGCTCCCGGAGCGCCGGACAGCGGGGACGGGGCATGAACCGGCGCACTCAGAAAAAAGGGGCTTCTGGGAGCAAAAGACGGAAAATAAACATCTGTTTACGAAATATATGTCAGGCTAAAACAACACAAAGGACAGTAAAAAAACAGTGCGACAGACACAGATGCTTCGACGGATCACAGGACCCTATAACCTTAACACCTATTTCCTGGTCTGTAAAAAAACCCGGAAG
>DATFIL010000583.1:0-5295 GCA_035270145.1 Desulfobacter sp.
GATCATTATTGTCACCATCCAGACCTTTCCCTTTGTCCTTACGGCCATTGAGGCGGATGTGAACCTGAAGGCGCGGCATTATGCCGTGATCGCCGATGAAGCGCACTCCTCCCAGACAGGGTCCACCGCCAGGAAGCTGAAAGAGGTCTTGATGATCGAGGGCAATATCGGCGAGGGGGATGAGATGACTGCCTGATAAGATGCAAATATTGTAACGGTTTACATCAACTTACCAGCCGGCTTGAAGTATAAATATCTTGTTTAAAATTAGTGAGTTATATACAAAAGGCGATTTTACTGCAGTTAAAAAATAATGTAACGGTTTTATGTTTTTCTCGGTTTTGAGACATATGGTCCTGTTTTTGACACTTATGGTTCAAAATCCTCTTTCATGGCTTCCTGGTATTCATGGCTTCCTGGTATTTTTGGCAGCCATCCACGGTAAAAAAAAAGCCATATCCTCTGGTTTGACAGACGATATGGCTTTGGGTAATTGTGACTGGTTGTTTTTTAATGTAACGCCTTGCTTCAATAATAATGTAACGATTTTTCAGAAGCCAAAACAGTAGCTATGGACAATAATCCCGTAGAATGGATGTTTTGGAGTCGTATAAAGTGGAACAAAAGCCGTTACATTATTTTTCTCTCCATGCTTTCAGGAGCCGTTACATTTTTTCTTGCTTGCGTTTTTTTATAAAATAATCGGTAGATCATTGATGAATTCCAGGGCAAGATTTAAGTCAACAAAAGAGTATTTCAACTCCTTTGCCCGGTCCAGGCAATCCACACATATCTCCTCAAATTTTCTCATATCTCCGTTCACAGCCATGTAAATCTGTTCAATGGCTTCAGGGGTGATTTTGTTCTTGTATTTATGGATAAAGTCTTCCACTATGATGGGATAAAGAACGAGTACCTTCAGGCGGCTGAGGATGTCCGGATGCTCATCGGCAAGAAAGGCCCTGACCTTTGGCAGTCCGGCAAGTACCACAGGAACCTCTGCATCAATGATTCTTTTGATGAAGGGCCAGATTTTCGGGGACAGATCATTTGCCTCATCAATAACAAGGATATGGTTTTGCAGGTTGCATATCCGTTCCAGGTACTCAGGGGTCCGCCTGTATGTTGGTTTCACGTCATGGCTTAGTTTTTTCAGGACAGAAGCCAGGGTCTGGTGGATGTTAAAAAGGGATTCAACAGGAATGACCTGACGTTTTTTCGGTTTAATGAGATTAAGGAAACTGCTTTTTCCAGCCCCGTAGTCTCCTTCTATCAATACACTTTTTCCCCGGTAAATACGGCTGTAAACTCCGCTGAGATAGGAAATTCGCCTGTCATCATTAATAAACCACTCTTTTCTTATCTTCATGATTATTGCTCCTTATAGGTTGCGTAGGGCGCAACACTGGTATGTTGCTGATGCCGGTAAAAATCCAGAAGAAAGGAGTTAAAGAGCGCCTTTCCAACGACGGCATCCGGGTGACTCACTTTTTTGGCATAGCCTTCATATCTTTTACGATGCTGCTGGTATACTGCCCTGGTTTTATCCAGGGTCAGTCCTTTACTGCGGGCCTTGGACAGGGATGCCTGGTCAACAAGAAAGCCCTTTTGCTCCAGAAAATCTGCAATTTGTTCAACTTCGTTCTTTTTAACGGCTGATTTTTCAGGGATGGTAGAATGATCATATTTTTTCTGAGGCACAGCCTCTCCTATAAATACTCCATCCGGCAGGTCTTCAAAGATCAAAAGTTTATCATTTACCCTGGAGATTTTGACCTTTGTACTCTTGTGGGAACTGAAATGCTCAATGCCTTCAGCCACAAAAAAGTCCTGATTCCCAAAACGAATTCTTTTTTGAGCGGTCACCGTTGCTTGTACTTTTTTAAACCCATATTTCATAAACCCTTCCACCTTGTCTGCTGAAAATGAAAAGGTGGACTGTTTGGACATAAAATCCATAAATACCTCATTGGGTATCCATGATTTTACCATGCCTTTTTGAGAAAAATTGTGTTTTGAACTGTTGTGCTTTTGCCGATATTCCTCTATTAACCCGCTGGCTTTCAGGTCTTCAATATCTATATCCAGCAGGGTGACGCTTATTGTTTCAAATTTCCCGTTTTTGTAAATTTTTCCGGGTTCTTTTCCTGCGATTTTCTTTTCAAAGTACTTGATAATTCTGGCTTCAAAAAAGTGCAGGCTTCTGTGGGATGATTCCAGGTGAGCCTTATGCTTTGGTGCCCGTTGTCTTGCAAAATCGGGTTTTATGCAAAACCCGTCAGGCAGGGAATGGTTTAAATTTATCTCCTGAATGGGACGTTTCAAATTTTTAAATCCACCCGCCTGATCCGGCCTGAGGCTGATCTCTTTGTAAGGAAAAGGGGTGCTTAACAGGAACTGTGTAAAAAGATCCACAGAGTCCATACTGCTTTCAGAAAAATATACATCCAGCACAAACATTTTTCTGGAACCTGTGTCAAAGAACTCTATCACCTGGGGTTTTTCCCAGTTTCCATCACTGTTGCGGATTTTAAAATAGCGAAAAATGCAACCATCCACCTGTATCAGCTCAAACACCTCGCGCGAATCAAAATAATAGAGCTCCCGGGGCGGTTCATCATAATCCGGTTTTGTCAGGTACAGCTTAAGATTTTCCTTGTTGGCAAAATGCCTCAGCGCCCCAAGGGATATCGTTTTGCTAAACTCATCTTCCAGAAAATTATGAAAATTGCTGATACTTCGCATCTTCCTGCTGATAAAGATAAAACCATCATTGTCATGGTCGCAGGAAGCTTTGACCATTTCAATGAACCGCTTTTGCACATCCTCTGTCAGGCTTCTGGGTCGGCCGCTGCACTTTCTGCCTTCAACTATCCCTTTTTTGAGCAATTGCAGCGGGGCGGGAATGATACCGTTTTTGCTGTACTTATCCTCGTAATATTTTTTCATACGCCTTTTGCATGAGCCGGTTTTGCTCAAAAGTTTTTTATGAAGCAGTGCCTTAAACTGGTCATCCAGCGGCAGGTCGCTGATCCTTGCGACTTCTTCATTGTCCATTTTTTCCTCCAGCGGCGTTTTCCTGGCATAACTCTATTTTTTCCCTCATTTTCCGGTTCCACATTAAAGCGGTATGGCGGGAAGTAGCGGTCCAGCTGTCGTTTTGAGCTGCCCTGATTTCTTCCATCATGGCCATCACAGCATTTTCATAAGACTTGCTGATTCTATCAACCGGCCGGCATGTTCCTGGGAGATCATCATGATTGTGGTGCTTTTTGATGAATCTGTTGATCTCCTGAGCGCTCACTCCCACGCTACTTTCTAAAAACTGCCGCCATATTGCTTGCTGCTCCTTTTTTGTGAATCGGGTCAAAGGACGGGTCTGAGCCTCATTGGAGGGGACCCTGTTGCCAATTGGGGAAAGATTGTCTATAACATCACTGGCATTGATCAGACGATACGCCTTGGATTTTCCAATATCAAAGCGCTCCTTTGTATAGGCTTCAAACCGGGTAAACAAAGCATCCCTGTATAACCGTTTGTCTCGAATTTCCCTGAGAGACCTGCCGACGTCATAGAACCATTGTCTGTTTGTATCAATTGTTTGTTCCAGGTGAATAAGCCGTTTGTTCATGACCTGGTTTCTCCATCCAGAAACATCTGCTGAAAGATCTGGCGTATTGTTACCGGATCTCTTCTCCTGTTACAAAGTGGTTTTGTGTGTGACTTTGATGCTGGTTGAACCGTCTGGTGGTAAGCTGTGGTCATACCTTGCGTTACACCGGTTTCCCTTTGAGCGTGAATTTGTGCCAGTACTGTTTTTAAAAAAAGAACGCTCTCTTTAAAACTCAACTTTCTGACATCCATTACAAGGTCGATGGTATTAAAGTTTTTGCGGCAGGAAAAGCAGCGTCCCAGGTTAGTGGCCGGATTTACTGAAGTGTTGAATTCTTTGCAGATCGGGCAGCAAAATCGGAAAACCCCCTGGCTGATGTTTGAAGGTATCTGTAACCGGTCTTTAATCAACATATCCACAGGAATGGCATTTCTTATTTCAAAAAGCTCCTGGGATGAAAATCTCTTTTTCATTATTTCCTCCTGTTTTTAAGGTTATTATCCCCAGCTTTAGCATAAAAAATACGCCCTTGTCCCCGAGTCCATCTTTGCAATTATGGTGAATTGCCCGGCACACAAGTGATAAAAACTTTTCTCGCGTCCATCTTTGCAATAGTAGGAACAAGCCAAAATTCCCCGGAAAGGTTCTCATTACTGAATTTTCTCACGTCCATCTTTGCAATATCCATGGCGTTTGATGGGTCCGGGGCTTGCATCTTCCTTTGTTTCATATTACGGACTTTTTGGAGTAAACGGTTTCTTTCAGCTTTTTCAGGATTTCTGTCACGATAGTTTTTCCAGTAATCAGGATTATTCTCATGCCACTTTTTGTCTGCAAGGTGCTGCGTCTCTTCATATTCAGGATCTGTTACAAGTTTTTCCTTTTGCCACCGTGCTTTTCGATTACGCTGACAATCGGGTTTAGTGCAGTATTGCTGATTTTTATTTCTGGGAACAAAAAAGGTGCCGCAACATAAACAGGGAATAGGTTCCATGCCCCTCCTTAACAAGTTAATAAAATCAATAAGCAGAAGGGGATTATATAACTTGAAAATTGTTGTTGCGGAAGAGGGTTAAGGTTGCAGGGGGTTTCGGCAGCGGGGCGGGATAGGCGGGGTATAATTTTAATTATATTTTGCGGGGTATAGCGGCGGGGTATCTTCAAATACTGAGTTACAGTATTTTGAAAGTCAGCTTGGAAGGGCGTTACAATATTTGCAAATTAACATCTGCACCGTGGTAAAGATGATGCCGCCCGCTTGCCGTGCTGCCAGCATCTCCCGCAGGTCATCCCGGCTACCCGCTTGCACCGGGGTCTACCGCAGCAGTTCCCGGGCATTTGTAAAGGTATTGAAAAGCTGGCCGTCCAGATCATTCCGGTCTGTCACCACCACGATGGTCGGGTTGTTCATCTCCGGCTGCTGCAGGAGTTTGCCTGCATAACAGCACATGGAGATACTTTTCTCTGAGCCCTGCGTATGCCAGACCACGCCCGCCTTGCACAATCCCGGCACCACTTCCTGCCCATAGCCTGCCCTATTTTCGGCAATCTGACCGTCTTCCGGTTGCTTTGATGCGATCACCGTTACCCCACCGCCTCCCGCACCGCGTGGAATTGGTGGTATCCGGCGATCTTCTTAATACTCGGTTATCAAGTTTTTATGGAAGGGCCGATTAAGAGCC
>DATFIL010000584.1:0-4897 GCA_035270145.1 Desulfobacter sp.
CTTGCTATGTGAAAAGTAGAGGTTACAAAAGGCTTACACGAATACACAAATTCTATTTTAATTTGTTTTTTTCGCCTGGGAGGCATCAGATCGGCGGAGCAATGGTGATGATGATTCGCATTTTTGTATCCGCCATCACCCCGTGGGGTTCCCTGCTTTTTGAAATCAGAAGATCCCCTTTATTTAGTGTTCAAAAATCGTGATTGTCAACTGTCACAGTCTCCCCCTGCGAATAATAGCCACCAATAGCCAGAAACCCAGGACAGCAGCAGCGACGAATCCGGCAATGCCGATGATGGAGACCCCGAAAATCATGGGGGGTATCCGGGAGTTGAGTACAATGGCCGAGCCCAGGATCAGGGAAGCAATAATAATGGCAAAGGAGATTCGATTGGATGTCTGGTCCTGGATCATCATCAACCGTTCCAGGCCTTCTATTTTGATGGAGATTTTGATTTTGCCCTGTTTGATCTGTGTGATGATATGGCTTGTATCCGATGGCAGGGTCTGCAAAAGGGCAAAGATATCCCTGGCTATGCGGGTGACTTCCCTGGAAAGGCGCGGCATTGAATACTTGCGCAAGGCCGCCGCCCTGATATAGGGCCGGGCATGGCCAAGCATATCAAACTGTGGGTCTAATGTGCGTACCACCCCCTCAAGACTGATAAAGGCCTTTATCATTAAAAACAGGTCCGGCGGGATTCTCAATCCGTGCCGGGCGCAAAGCTCAAGAAACTGGTGAATCATACGGCTGGGGTTGATTTCTTCAAGTTTTCTGGATAAATATATGGCACAAAATTGTGAAATATCCTTTTCCAGGGCCGCCATATTGACCGATTCGTCAGGCACCGTCAGACGGCACAACAAACGGGCAGTATTCAGGCTGTTTTTTGAGGCAAGCTCCTGGAGTAAATCAATGAATAACTCCCGGGTGATCAAATCCACAAATCCGATCATGCCGAAATCAATCATGCAGATGCGCTGGTCTTCCAGTATAAGAATATTACCCGGATGGGGATCGGCATGAAAGAAGCCAAACTCAAAAACCTGGCGCATGACGAAATCAGCACCTATGCGGGTAATTTTTTTTCTGTCAAGACCTGCCCGGTGAATGGCCTCAAGATCATCCGCCTTGATTCCCCGGATAAATTCCATACACAGCACCCGTTGTGTGGAATGGGTCCAATAGACTTCAGGAATATGGATGGCCGGCTCTTTGGCAAACTGGTCTGCCATCTGTTCCATATTGGCCGCCTCCACCATGTAATCCAGTTCCTTTTCCAGGGACTGGGCAAATTCTTCAACGATTTTTACGGGTCGGAATATGTCCACATCTTCCAGGTTTTTTTCCATGACCTGGGCCAGGTAGTGGATGATTTCCAAATCGATCTCAACCCTTTTGCGGATACCGGGGCGCTGGACTTTCACCGCCACTTGTTCGCCCGGCGACAGTTCTGCCCTGTGGACCTGTCCGATGGAAGCAGAAGCAAAAGGAAATGCCTCAAAAGAATGGAACACGTCACAGATGGGTTTGCCGAACTCTGCATAGATAATTTGTTCGACCTGTTCAAACGAAAAGGACGGCACCGTGTCCTGGAGTTTGGCAAGCTCCCGGGTCAGGTCCAGTGGGATCAGGTCGGGGCGAGAGGATAATACCTGGCCCATTTTAATGAATGTGGGCCCAAGCTCCTCCAACACCATCCTGATCCGTTGATTTCTGGACAGTTTTTGATGGGGTGTTGAAAACGGAATTTTATTGAGATAATGATCAATCTTCGTGGCATCAATAATATCCTCAAATCCGTATTTGATAATGATGCCGATAATTTGTTGATAACGGACCAGATGCCGGTACCGTTTAGTGACCTTGGAGACGGTCTTAAAACTGAGCATAGTCAGGGCAAAAAACCTGAATTTCACTCGATGATCGAGTTTCAGGCATCCTTTTCAATTTTTTTAGACAATGCATCAATGCGGGCATTGAGAGTATCAATATCCCCACGATTGGGTAGATCCAGGCGTTTGAGTACCGATTCCACAACCGCTTCAATTTTTTTATCAAGGCCTGATTTTGCGTCATCGTACCGGTTTTTACACTCTTCTAAAAATTCCTTTGCCTCTTTTTGGTTCATCTCAGATTGTTCGGCAAACTCTTTTGCAAAGGTCTCAATTTCTTTTTTGGAGCGCAGCGCCATACCGACTCCGCTGAGCAGACTGTTTTTTATGGTTTCAAGCATGTTCTTTTCCTCTATTTTATTTTTTTAAAAACGAATAAACAGGTCCCGGAAAAACTTCCGGGACCTTCATGGACTTTTTGGCCGATCCCGCGACTATGTGCAGAAAAAAAAATTATTTTGAACCAAAGGAGACATCCAATATATCTTCCACACAGGTGTCGCCTTCAAGAATGGCATCCATCTTACCATAAGATGCGGGTAAAAGTGTATTAATAAAAAATCTGGCTGAGGCCATCTGTCCTGCATAAAAAGCAGCATCTTTATTTTTGCCTGCTTTGGCAGCCACAGCTTCGGGATCAAGGGAGCCCGCTTTTTTTGCCAGTTTGGGTGCGGCAATGCAGGCACGCCACAGATGCATCCAGGCAAAGCTGATTTCCCCTGTGATCTCCAGGAAGGGATGGGCAAAGGCATAGGCGTTAAGCGCTTTTTCAGACCTTGACCTTACACCGAGTTCTCTGGCAAGGGCTTCTAACCGGGACAGAGCAAATTCCACCTTTTCGGCGAGAATCGTGACGCCTTCAATTTCTTTGGCCTCATTTACGGTTTTTCTGATCTGATCCAGAAAGTAGGCAAAACTTTGACCCTTGTTCATAGAGAGCTTGCGGCCAAGCAGATCCATGGCCTGGATGCCGTTGGTGCCTTCATAAATCATGAAAATTCTGGAATCGCGCATGAGCTGCTCTGCCGGAAATTCCTTGCAGTATCCATATCCACCGTAAACCTGGACACCGTGGGAGCAGACCTCAAGGGCCTTGTCCGTGATATAGCCTTTGACAATGGGGGTGAGCACTTCAATTAGAGCGGCGGTATCGGCCTTTAAGGCCTCGTCATCCGTGGTGTGAACAATATCCTCGCATTTGGCATAGTAATAGTGCAGGGAGCGCATACCTTCGGTGTACACCTTCATGTTTAACAGCTGACGTTTAACATCCGGATGGTTGATGATGGTTACGTTTTTGGCTGTGGCATCCTTGCCCGCTGTAAGATGTCGACCCTGTACCCGGGTTCTGGCATAATCAAGGGCGTTCATATAAGCGGCGGACGCCACGGCAAAACCCTGTATGCCCACAAAGGCCCGGGATTCGTTCATCATTTGAAACATTGCGGGCATGCCCTTGTTTTCTTCGCCGAGAAGGGTGCCGATACAAGATCCTTTGTCTCCCAAAGCCAGGGTGCAGGTGGCATTACCGTGAATGCCCATCTTTTCTTCGAGGCCCGTGCATACCACATTGTTGAATTCACCCAGAGATCCGTCTTCATTCACCAGGTATTTGGGTACCAGGAACAATGAGATTCCCCGGGTACCGGCAGGGGCGCCCTCAATGCGGGCAAGGACCGGATGGATGATGTTATCGCAAAGATCGTGTTCGCCTGCAGAGATGAAAATCTTTGTGCCCTGGATGGTGTAGGTGCCGTCATCGTTTCGGGTGGCTGTGGTGGTCAAGGCCCCCACGTCGGAACCGGCCTCGGGTTCTGTCAGAAGCATGGTGCCGCCCCAGTGGCCTGCAAACATTTTTTTCATGTACAGTTTTTTCTGGGCCTCATCACCAAAGGCTTCCACCAGTTTGGCTGCGCCGTGGGTCATGCCGTAATACAGCATAAAGGCGGAGTTGGCGCCCACCATATATTCCAGGGCTGCACACCCCACGGTTTTAGGCATACCCTGGCCGCCCACGTCCGGGTCATCGCACATGGCCAGCCATTCACCTTCGCAGAACAGCTTCCAAGCCCGCTTAAAGGAGTCAGGCGTGGTTACTTTACCGTTCTCAAGGGTGCAGCCGATCTCATCCCCGTCCTTGAATGTGGGCAGGATCTCCTTGATGGCAAGGGTTCTTGCCTCCGAAACAATCAGATCAATGGTCTTTTTATTAAATTCCTCAAATAACTCATGCTCAACCGTTCCAATTTGTTCATGCAATACAAAGTCGACGTCGCGTCTGTCTGCGATTGCCTGTGCCATATTATTATTATTCCTTTTTCAAACTATTGTTGTTTATATAGACATGTGTTGCGCACAACAACATGTCGACTAACGAAAAGCATGGTATATAGTATAAAAAATTTTATATTTCCAAATCTTTTTATAAATAGTTTGCCTGAATTTATAAAGTCATTTCCTTATCCCGGCATTTATTAATACAACAAGGTTTAACTATGGTTGTTTTTTTGTTAAAAATAATATTTGTTTTTGGCCGGGTTTCATATGAGTCTGAGATATTAGTTCTGAAAAATGAATATCTAACTGATGGATACAAAAGGCGCATGCGAATAAAATGTTGGGGATCCAGGGGGTCAGTCTGTGTAGCAGGGCAGCAATATACCAGGTATGGCGGCGATACCACCTGTTTTGAGATTCAGGCCAATTCCGGTGAAGTTGTAATCATTGATGCCGGAACCGGTATCCGCAGACTTGGTAAGCATTTGATCCAAAGAGAAATTAAAAAATGCTATCTGCTTTTGACCCATGCCCACTGGGATCACATCATTGGTTTGCCCTTTTTTCATCCTTTGTTTCATGCCAACACAACGATTCATATTCAGGACCGTACCTTTGCCGGCCTGAGCACAAAAAAGGTTATTGACCGGGTTATGTGCATGCCTTTTTTCCCAGTGGGTTTAAAGGATTACAATGCCGATATCCGGTTTGATCCATCCTTGAA
>DATFIL010000585.1:0-5385 GCA_035270145.1 Desulfobacter sp.
TTGAAATTTAAATATTTTGCATGTTTCTCTTTATAATTCAAAATGTTATCATTAACATGATCATCTGACTCCTGACACACTTTGATAAAATGGACATTCAAATATTATCTTTATAAACAAATGCTTAAACGAGATAATGCATTCAGTTTAAAATCACACTTCCTTGATTATCAAGGGTTTTGGATGAATCGGGATGTCCATTTTTTATCTCAATAAAATTAAACACTTATCGTCGTTTTTGGAAAAGCATGTCAGGAGTCAGGTGAACTATCAATTTTACACTCTTTATTTTTCCGGCCCGGGGTCCTGCCCGCTATCTGTTTTCTGCTCAGGACCGCTTTGTTTCCAGGACCTGCCTGCCGGTGTCGGTTGCGCCTGTTGACGAAATCTGGGCTTAGGCCATTTTACTTTGGACCACAGTACAGGGACGCAAAATCTGGTCCATCCCCATTTCAGAATATTGATCAGCCAGAAGGAGACCCAGAGCGCCCAGGCCAGCATGGCAACCCGGTAGGCCCACATGGGAATGGACACCACCCAGGCCCGGGGCAGTACAGGGCCGGACACATCATGGTACCAGCGCAGCAGGTGGGCACTGGAACCATTGCCCCGGATGTTCATATCCGGATGCCCTAAAAGTCCGTTGGAGATGCTGAACACCAGACACGCACCCGACGCCAGGGTCAGTGCCACGATGCCCAGCTGGATCAGGTTAAACTTCATGCCGGTAAACTGATCTGCTTTGGACCGTAAATCCAGGGCAATGAGCCAGCCCGCCACAATGATGGCGGCGGCCGGATAATTCATGGAGATGCCGATGAACAGCAAAAACCACTGCAACAGATTCAACGGTGTCCATCCGGTTTTTGACAGGACAAAGGCAATGATCAGAATCACGATCAGTTCGGACCAGAACAGCACAGCCGGCCCCACCGACGGTTCCCCGCCCAGAAACAAGGGCCACCGGCTGCTGCCGGGTTTGATATCCACACAGGGGTTGGCGCTGTCCATACCCAGGTTCACAACCGGTGTTTTATAGAAGGTGCTGATACCGCCGGCCGACCCCCATTGGAGTACAATTTTCTGGTGTCCGGGAACAATGGGCAGGGTCACCTGGTTCTGATCCTGGCGGATGGGGCGTATCCTGCCTTGAATTTTCACCTCCTGCAGCCGGGCCTCTTTGGGCAGGGTAATGGTGTGACGCCCGCCCTGGCTGCTGTTGATGGTAAGATCCAGCCGGCCCGTGGTGGATGCCCTGCCCGGTGAAAAAGTCAGCAGGCTTTTTTCAATGGTCATGGTCTGACCCTCAATGCCCTGGGGCCGGGTCACAGTAAGTGTCAGGGCCTCCCCGGGCCAGGGGTGCCAGGTGGGATACCACCGGGTGCCGGTTTTATGAAAGATCACAGGAGTTCCCTGGTATTCCATATGGAAAACAGGGCTGACATCCACCTTCCATATTTCGGTCCAGTCCCGGGTATCGGCATGTTTTAACGCTATTTTATCCGAGGGTGCCAGAAAAGATTCCCAGGCAAGGGTTTTCTGTCCGGACCGGAAATTGACCTTTGCCGTATTCCCCTCTACCCGGATGCCTTGGGTGGTGATGGATTCGCCGGGAAGCAAAGGGATGTCAAGTTTTACGCTTGATTTTTCTTCTCCTTCACGGATGATCCGGGTATTTACTTTCCAGACAAGTCCGAGCAGCAGGGTTCGTTCAACCCTGGCAAAGGCAGGCAGAACACCTGTCTCAAGCACCTGCTGATTTTTATCGTCTACCCGGGCGTTTCGTTTAAACTGAAGCTGGGCATCAAAGCTGCCGTCGGGATGACTGCCCTCCACGGTCCAGCCGTCCATGACAATATCCAGGTGCCGGGGTTTTAACGGAAAAGAAAGCTGGAAACCGCTTTGCTGTCGTATGGGGACGCCAAGGTCTATTTTGTGGCGGCCTTTGGGGACCATCACCCAGAATTTCTCCGCTTTTTTAAAGATGCCGCCAGCACTTCGGCCGTCCACATTTACCTGTGACGGCAGCCACTGCTCGTCAGCGACGGGAAGGGGAATTGCCGTGTCAATGGCCGCATGAACCGTCACCCTGACCGTCATTACATCTTTTTTCAGATTAATGGATGCCAAGGGCAAATCTGCACAATGATTGAAACATTTGTCCGTTTCGAGCAGCCGGTTTTCCAATTCTTCCAGCATGGCCTTTGGTGGGAATTGTGTTGCATGGGACACTACCGGTGTAAGACACAAAACAAGTACAGACAAAGCGGGCAACATCTGTCGGATACCGGTTGCACCGGCCTTTTTAATGCCGCCTTTGCCAAGACCGAGCATCCCCGCGCCTAAAAGCACCACAAGGGCGACCCGCAAAAACGCCAGGACCAGGTTGACGTTTGGCCCGATCAGAAAAAACCCGATGGACTGGTCTTTGCTCACAGGGCCGGACCAGGAAAAGCGGATGGTGTTATAGGCCGGCCACAAAGGCATGCCCGGACCTGTCTGGGTCCGGGCTTGGGGGTCATACTGCATAACCTGGGCCGCCCCGCCGGCTGATGTCGGTGCATTGGCCGCGTACATGTCTTTGGACATGCGTCCCAAAAGCATCCGCGTCTTTGGGGCCGGGGCTTGCTGTTCCGCTTTTGCCACGGGCGGTTTCCGGCCCCCGTCCGCCATCTCCATCACCTGATCCCGGGATTCTGACCGGATTACGGTATTTGAGGTGTTGGTCCATGTCCTGGCCAGTTCCGGATATATGCCGATGCGAAGCGTATGGATGGCAAAGGGAATCACAATAGCGGCAAAACAGATCAGCGCCACACCCTGGCAAAGCTTGACAAAAGCGCGCATCCTGCCCTCGGGCAGATGCTTAAGCAAGGTGAATCCCACCAGGAGCACCAGCCAGATATACCTGGGTGCCTGGTGTTCATGAAAGATCAGCACCAGGGTGACGAAGGCCAGAATGGCTAACGGTTTTGAGTAAACCCGGGACAGGGCAATGGTAAAAACCAAAAGCACAAAAAAATCCAACAGGGTCCATTTACCCACCCAGGTACCGGGGATGCGGTCCACGCCCCGGGCATTGATCAGAGTCCAGCCCGCAGGCAGGTTAAGCGTGCCTTTTACATCATTAAAATCATGGTCCCAGCCTGTTGCCGGAACATTGGCAATCCCTTTTTCAAAGGTGGCATCAGCCACAATATTTATCCGGCCGTTTCTTAGCTCAATACCGGCCTTGTCGCTATTTTCTCTTTGGGTGATCAACTGCTCTTGACCATCCACAAGAACCTGGCCCGGATGGATGGCCGGGTCCAGCTCCAGGCGCCAATTGGTGTTCTTTTTGCCCGTGATTTTATCCTGGATAAAATAGCCTGCACCGTCAAACCGCAGCCACAGGGTCCGGTTCAAGGAGAGCTGGTCCGGGGCGGGTTCCGGATCGCCCCGTTTGATCTGCTCGAAGGCCAGTGTGGTGTCAGGCGCCATCACGTACGCCGGAAACGATTGCCATGTTGCCGGCATGGCGGTCTGTTTGGGGTCAATGGGTTGTGCCCCTGAAATCTGCACCCGTCTCAGGTCCGTTCTGGCACTGAAGGACCAGATCTCCTTATCCGGCCAGAATGCCTGGTCCGGACGAATGAACTGAACCTTCTCCAAAGGCCCTGCATGGCGCAGATTAAGTTCGAGCTTATAGCGTCCGGGCCGGACCTGGATGGTGATCCGGCCGTCGGATTCCAGGCGGGCGGGCAGCGGGCTGTCAAAAGATACCGGGATGAATGTATCGCTTTGAAATACCGGTCCCAGCACCATTTGCCGGGCCTGGCCCGACACTTCCAGGGTAAGATCAATTGACATCCGGGCCGGGATGTCATCCTTGATGAGCCGGAAACATTCAATTTTTAACCGGTCTTCCACCCGTTCTTCACGGGTCCTGCGTTTCAACCACAACCGGCCCTTGTCGTCCAGGTCCGGAAACTTTACGGGTTGATTATTTACCCTTAAGCTTACCAGACCGGTTGATACCGGAATGTTCAATTTTTCGGGCATGGTCCGCCAGTGAAATTTTCCACTGATGCTATGACGGCCCGGAGAAAGCATCAGTCCTGGGCTATTACTCCGGTCCAGAACCACGGCAGACCTGCCGTCGGCAAGCACCTGCAAGGGCCAGTTTCGGCCGGAGCCCGGCAAATCGACCCGGGTCCGGGCATACACCTGCCATGACTGTTTAAATGTGCCCCCGCTGTCTGTCAGATTCAAATTTAACTGTCCCGGCCAGGCGCAAAGGATCTGTCCGGCATTATTGTACATGGGAATGCATGACAACTGCTTTTCTTTTCCGTGCAGCACCCACTCTTTCCAGGGGGCAAGGGCATCAGGGACGTAAACCGAAGGTCTCGCATGGGCCTGGCCATATACGGCCGAAAAGATGGCGCAAGCCATAAGCAATATACAAATAGCGCCGGTATTTCGCTGGATGGTCATGACATTGTCCTTTTTGAAAGGTGCTGCATCTATCAGATAAACCGGCTGTCTGAGGTCATGGTTTGGGCTTTGACCTGGTTTTCCTCCAGCCACCCCGACCGAACATTTTCAGTTTTGGCATCAAATCCCGGCACATAAGGTTTAATGTCAATGAGCGGGGTGTTGTTCAAAACATCAATATCCAAAATATCAAGGGTATTTTCTTTTCTTTCGACCAGGCGGACAATGGACAGCCCTATGGGGTTGGGACGCCGGGGCGCCCGGGTGGAGAACAGTCCCCGTGATTTGGTATCCATAAAAGGCGTGATCACGAGGTTAAATCCCTTGGACTGGTGAAAATGGTAGAGCAGGATCAGATGGGAAAATCCGTCAATGTCTGACAGGCCTTGTTCATACTCCGGGTGGATGATAACCCGGCCCTGAACATCTTTGGCGCCGGTGGGCTGGATTGGCATGCCTCTGCGGTCTTCAAACGGTGTCTGTATTGTGCCGATATAAGTTATCTGCATATAGCGTTCCTTTATGATCCTGTTTGTTTTCCTTTTATGATGTAGTTGAACATATATCATCACGGCAATGGATGGGGAATCAATTTTGGGCAGCTTTTGACACTATTCATGTGAATTTGGCGATAAAAGCCGCATGACCTCTATTAATAATCAACAAAAGATTAAATTGACTGAGTGGCTTAATCCGTCTGCCGTCGTTCGGTTTTTTCCAAAGTAGCATTGAATTACAGGGATAGTCTACTGTGCTCATTCGTCTTAAGAACTGAGCTTGTCAGATGAGTAGTTCTCGCCTCAAACATCTCAGTTTGATCTGCCCAATTTTGTATCTCAGGTCACCAATAACGAAAGTAGTCAACGCCTTTACTGGCAAGGTTTGCACCCCACATAAATAGACATAGTC
>DATFIL010000586.1:0-2957 GCA_035270145.1 Desulfobacter sp.
CTGGGCCGTAACCACATATTTTGTCCGGCATCTTCAACTTTTAGATCGCAAACGTTCCAAATATTTTCATATGGCTGAATATGAAAACAAAATGGCTTCCATCGGCCGGCTTGCCGCAGGTGTGGCCCATGAGATCAACAACCCGTTGGCCATTATCAATGAAAAAGCAGGGCTCATAAAGGATATGGCCCATTTCAAACAGGAGTTGAAAAAGGAGACCAGACTTCTTGAAACTGTGGATGTTATCCTTGCCTCTGTAAAGCGGTGCAGCCGGATTACACGCCAACTACTCAGTTTCGGTCGCCAGACTCAGACCGTTCCGGTACCCTTAAGGCTTAAATCCATTCTTGATGAAGTGCTGGTGTTTCTGGTAAAAGAGGCAGAGTTAAAAAATATTTTTGTTGATATAGATGTGCCTGATGATCTGCCCCAGGTCGTTGGTAACCGGGGCAAACTGCAGCAGGTTCTTTTGAACATCGTAAATAACGCATTTGCTGCCATGCCCAGGGACGGCAGGCTTTCCGTCAGTGCACAAAAAACAGATGAACCATTTGTCCGCCTTGATATAAAAGATAGTGGATGTGGTATTTCTCCTGAAAATCTGAAACATATTTTTGAACCGTTTTTTTCCACAAAGACCAATCAAGGCGGCACCGGTTTAGGGCTTTCCATCACTTATGGCCTTGTCCAGGAACTGGGTGGGCGGATTAACGTAGAAAGCAAGGTTAATGAGGGCACAACATTTATTATATATCTGCCCACAACAACACAGAAGGAAGAGTAAACTATGCATATACTTCTGGTCGATGATGAAAAGGAACTGGTTTCAACCCTGGCAGAACGCCTTGGATACAGAGGAATTGACGCACATTGGGCTGCCACGCCCAATGACGCCATCTCCATGCTGTCTGATCAAAATTATGACATTGCGGTTTTAGATGTTCAGATGCCGGATATGAACGGCTTTGAACTCAAGGAGCAGATGGAGGTGATATGTCCTGAACTCAAATTTATTTTTATGACCGGCCACGGGTCTGAAGAATGCTACTATGAAGGATGTTCCCACACCGGAGAGGCTTTTTATCTTGTTAAACCTGTGGAAATTGACCGTCTGATTGAAAAGCTTAATAAGGTCATGCTTGATGGAGGAAAACGTTGAAACACACGGCCCAGGAAATTATAGATCAATACGGCCCCGCTTATTTTGGCCGGATGGGGGCATCCATATCCCATGATATTAAAAACTGCCTGGCCATCATGAACGAAAATGCAGGACTGATGTCTGATCATCTTATGATGGCCCAGAAAGGCGTTCCACCCGATATTGATCGTTTTTCAGGGATTGTCCAGCGCATTGAAAAACAGATCAACCGGGCTGACGATATCGTGAAATCTTTTAACAAATTTTCCCACAGTATGGATAAGCCGGAACAACAAATAGATCTGGATGAGGCGGTGGGGCTTGCACTTAATCTTGGCGCCAGGATCATTGCCAATAAAAGCATTACGGTGACTCATACCCGGGCTGCCGATAAGCTTTATGTCAACGGGTCATTTTTCTTTTTATTGTTTCTGATTTGGTCAATTTTAGAAAAAATAACGGAAAATCTTGCATCAGGTACCGTTCTCAATATATCCTCTATGGAAGATGAAAATAAACAGGTCTGTTTAAGTTTTCAATGCGAACAACCTTTTGCATCGGATTTTGGCCTACAGTCAAGCGGTCAGACATTGGATCTATTCCAGGCAAAAATGGTATTGGGTGATCAGCACAACCGGGCTGACCTCATATTTGGCAATTAAAAAAAATTCCCATAAATAACCCCTTCTTTAATATAAACTAATTAAAAGGAGACCCCGGCAATGAGTGATGAAAAAGTTTTAATCATAGATGACGAACAGGAGTTTACACAAGCCCTGGCAGAGAGAATGACGACCCGGGGAATGACGGTGAGCACTTCGAGTTCCGCCATTGAAGGCCTTAAAAACGTTGAAGAACATTCCTTTGACGTAGTGGTTCTTGATTTGCAGATGCCGGAAATGGATGGTATCGAAACGTTAAAAGTCCTGAAAAAGAAAAATCCTGAACTTCAGGTCATTCTTTTGACCGGGCATGCCACGGTTGAAAAAGGCATAGAGGCCATGAAGTTAGGTGCCATGGATCTGCTTGAAAAACCGGCTGACATGACGACTCTGACGGAAAAGATCAAAAAAGCCCAGGCCCAAAAAATGATCCTGGTCGAGAAAAAATCAGAGGAAAGAATTAAAAATATCATGGAAACCCGGGGATGGTAACCTCCAATACTTAAACCTTTGATCGGTTTTTTGAACGGACACAAAAAAAGGGATAAAAGCATGCGCCATGGCTTTTATCCCTTTTGATTCACAGGGATAGCCGGGGTTGTTATTCTGGTTGGTTTGGTTTATATAATGCATCAAACTTGATCATCGAGTCAAAATTAAATTTTAAATAATAAGGTTTATAATACAGCAGGCGGCGTTAATAGATGGAAATTTTAATATCTGAATTATGCAAATCTTTAGGGGTATCCCGTACAACCATAGAGCGCTGGATCCGCCAGGGAAAGCTGCCTGTGTCCCAAAAGGGAAAAACCTACAGCTTTCATGCCAGAGATTTAAAAATTTGGGCTGCGAAAAACCATATGTCCCTTAACCTGACGCCTCGACCTGACCAAGGCCCTGAGACCGAAGCGCAAGTCTCTTTGCACACCGCCCTTGAGACCGGCGGCGTGTATCACAATATTGACACCGGACCGGATGTACCGTCTGTAATTACCGCATGCGTTGAAAAAATTAAGGCAATTCCGGATGATTTTAAAAGGGATCTTACCCAGCAGCTTGTTAAAAGAGAAGAAGCGCTGTCCACCGGGATTGGCGAAGGCATTGCCATTCCCCACCCAAGAACCCCCCTTGAATATATTGAAAAACCCATGGTT
>DATFIL010000587.1:0-3371 GCA_035270145.1 Desulfobacter sp.
TTTGCTAACAGTTAAAAACCCAATTTACCATGAGAATGGACAGGACAGGACAGGTTTCCGGCCTAGGTTACAAAATTCTATCAAATAGTAATTTAAAGAATTAAACTTACGACTCAAATAGAATTTTGGGATTGGTTGCAACGTCGGCCGATGTAGGGGCAGGCCACCGTGCCTGCCCTAACGAGGGCAACCACAGAGGGATTGCCCCTACGAAAGATGGCCTACAATGGAATCAAGCCCAAATTTTGACCATAACGAAGAAGTTGGGCATAAAAGCCATTTATAATAGGCGCTAAGCCTTTTCCATCAGCTTTGTGACCGCCTGCTCCAGTCCATCCAGGGACAATTCATACATGGGAAAAATTTGGGAAATGGCCATGATGGTGTGGGTATAGCCCCACATGATTTGTGATACCGGGTTAAGCCAGACTGCTTTGCTAAAAGTCTGTGCCAGAAAATTGAGCTGCTCAATGCTGGGGCGGCCGCTGCGATCCGTAATATGGATGGCCCCGTTATGTGCCATGAGTTCATAAGGCGCCATGCTGGCATCCCCAACAATAATGAGTCTGGTTTCCGGGTCCAGTCGGGCAAAATCCATTACTTTTTTGGGCTTTTTATACCGGGACGGGTCTTCCCATACATAATCATAAATGGTGTTGTGAAAAAAATAGGTTTTCACTTCCTTGAACTGGGCCCGGGCATAGTTGAACAGGGTCTGGACAACCTGGATATGGGGGTCCATGGACCATCCGCCGTTATCGATGGCAAGGATGACCTTGAGCCTGTCCTTCATGGCCCGGTCAAAGATCAGTTCTATTTCCCCGCCGTTGCGAAGGGTCGTCCGGATGGTTTCGTCCACATTGATGACGTCCTTGGGGCCTGCCGGAATCATGTTGCGAAGCCGTTTCAACGCCTCTCCGATTTTTGCCTGGGTCAGTGGCCCCTGGGTGGAATAATTTTTGTATCTGCGTTCATTGGCTACTTTAACCGCAGATTTGTTTCTGGATTCACCACCCACACGCATACCGCCGGGGTGATAGCCGGAATGGCCCACAGGTGAGATGCCGCCGGTGCCGATCCACTTGCTTCCGCCGTCATGGCGCCCGTCCTGGTCCTTGAGCCGTTTTTTGAAATAGTCTATGAGTTCATCAGGGTTCAGTTTTTTTAAAGCGTTTTCATCTACGTCCAGGGCGTCGGCCATGCTTTTGGGATTTTTCAGCCATTCATCCAGCATGGCCCGTGCCATCTGGTCGATTTCAAACCCCTCGTCCTCGGGCAGGGGCACCCCGTCAAAGTGATAGGCAAACACCTGATCATAAAGATCAAAGTAGCGCTCGCTTTTCACCAGCACTGCCCGGGCACAGGTGTAAAAATCGTCCAGACTGGTGATCAGTCCCTGGTAAAGGGCTTTTTGCAGGGTCAGAAAAGATGTGGGGGAAACAGGCACGCCTACATCCTTTAATGTATAGAAAAATTTGATAAACATGAATACGCCCTTAGAACCGTTTGTGCCGGCCGGTGATGTTTTTGGCCCGCTCATAGTCCGGGCTTTTTTTAAACATGACGCCTAAAAACGGCATACTGCCCTTGAGAAGGTCTTTCGCCTTGAAGTCGGGATCTGCCTGAAGAGCCCGTATCCAGTTGATCAGTTCCCGGGTGGCGGGTTTTTTTTCTATTCCGTCAATGCCCCTGGCTGCATAGAATGCACTGATGGCATTTTCTGCCAGTTGTGAATCAATGGCAGGGAAGTGGACCTGGATAATTTTGCGCATCATTTTGGGCTCGGGAAAGGCAATGTGGTGGAAATTGCACCGCCCGAGAAAGGGATCGGACAAGTCTTTTTTGGCATTGGATGTTATGATGATCACAGGTCTGTGGATGGCGGATATGGTTCTGTCGGTTTCAATGATATCAAACTGCATCTGGTCCAGGACATCGAGCATGTCATCTTGAAAATCCGTATCTGCCTTATCAATTTCATCAATGAGGAGTACGGCCCGATTTTCTGCGCAGAATGCCTGCCCGATTTTACCCATCTTTATGTAGTCGTCAATATTGCTGACATCCCTGGTAGAGTCACCAAACCGGGAGTCATTCAGGCGGGTAAGGGTATCATACTGGTAGAGGGCTTCCACAAGTTTCATGCTGGATTTGACGTTGAGGGTAATCAGCTGCATGTCCAGGGTGTCGGCAATGGCATGGGCCAGCATGGTTTTGCCCGTACCGGGCTCCCCTTTTAAAAGCAGGGGCATTTCAAGGCTCATGGATATGTTGACAATGGATGCAAGTTCGGGGTCAAGTACATATTTGCGGGCTCCTTGGAACCGTGCGTCTTGATGTTTTGGCATTGAATCTCCGTTGTGTCGAATTTGTTGAAACGGTAAGCTTAGGGCCATGGAACTTAAGTCGTTTGGTTAGCAGGCTCTGTTTTTATAGTCAATGCTTAATCAATGTTCTTATTAAAATGTACATGACCCTGATAAAATGCGAATAATTTATTACAAAATTGAAATATCATTATATGTTGCCCTAAATCCTTAATGATTGACTTCATACAGGTAAAATGCTAATCACTAGGGTTGATGAATTCTTTGCTGACAGCATGAACAAAACACGAGGAGCTTGAATTATGATTGGTGGTATAGGAATGCCGGAATTGATAATAATTCTGGTGATTATCCTTATTATATTCGGTGCGGGTAAGTTGCCTGAAATCGGTGCCGGTTTAGGAAAAGGCATTAAGAATTTCAAGAAAGCAACAAAAGAGCCCATTGAAGAAGACAAGGAAAAGGAGCCCGAAAAAATAGATAAAGATTAATGGTGGTTATTCGCCATTTTTTTAGTTTCCCACAGCCAAGCACGTCATGTGCCTGGCTGATTATCCATGCCTTTTCAAAAACTCGACATATCATATACCCGCCTGCTGATTTTTAGGGCCATGCCTGGCGGTAGTTACAAAAAAGTAATATACCGCCCCCTAAAATAAACATTATTGTAATAAATATTGCTCTTTTCATTGATTTGCAGGGCTAAGCCGCCTGCGCGTGTTATAACCTATTGAAAATAAAAGGCTGGCACATCCATTGCAGAATTATGAAAACAGAATGAAAAGCATTTTAAGGTATTGGTTGAGTGTGTGAGATGTTTTTATCGAAAAAGGACATATATTTATTATTAAAAGATCAAAATAAAGATATTAACAAATATGGACAGTCCTGAAGCCAAAATATTAATTGAACAGAAACAAGAGCTGATAGATCAGTATCTCCAGGGGCAAGAATTCAATTTCCTGGAAAAAATGACTACCCGTCTTGATGAATACTTTTACAGGGTCTTTGAAAAGAGTATTGCGGCCAGGAAAATGGTTATCT
>DATFIL010000588.1:0-8192 GCA_035270145.1 Desulfobacter sp.
AAAGCAGACAAGGTTTACCTGCCGGGACGGTCCAATCCGTTGAACACAGCCCAGTCTGCCAAGGCGCTTTTCCTTTTAGAGCAGATTCGGGATGAGGCCCACAGGTCTGCCGTTACGTTCCAGCGTTCCCGCAGGGAAAAACGGGGGAAACTGTCCATCCTTGACGGTATCCCCGGCATTGGGCCGAAAAAAAAGAAGCTGCTGCTCACCACCTTTAAGGGCATTGATAATATTCGAAGCCAATCGCCCGAAGAACTTGCCGCGCTTCCAGGTATTACGCCGGCAATGGCAAAGAATTTGCTCCAGGTGTTATCTGATTTATAAAGCATTAGATATTGTTTTGTTTCGACAAAATTTAATAATTGTATTATGATCCAAATTTTTGACGAAAACCCAATTAACAACGGACCCGTCAGATTCAAAAAAACTGAGGGCCGGGAGATCAAAATGAACGACAGGTTTGAGGACGACAACATGCAGAACACCGACCAGGGCACCAGTGAGATGAGCTTTGAGCAGATGCTTGATGCCTATGATTCAAAAATCGGCCGGGAGTTTAAGCCCGGGGATATGGTGGAAGGACAGATCATTGCCATTGGAGAAAATTCAATTTACCTGGACACGGGAACAAAGTCTGATGGTGTGGTGGATAAGTCCGAACTGCTGGATGAAAATGGTGAATTTCAGTATTCCGTGGGTGATATCCTTAAACTGTACGTGGTTTCCTTGAGCGAAAGTGAAGTGATTCTGTCCAAGGCGATTTCCGGGGCCGGTATGGCTGCCATGATTGAGGATGCCTATCATGCGCATACCCCTGTTGAAGGCCGGGTGACCGGCGTTGTTAAAGGCGGTTTCTCCGTGGATATCCTGGGCAAAAGGGCGTTTTGCCCGGTGAGCCAGATTGATGTCAAATATGTGGAAACCCCTGAGGATTACGAGGGTCAGACCCACCATTTCCTGATTACCCGGTATGAGGAAAGAGGCAAAAATATTGTTGTCTCCCGCAGGGAACTTCTCAACGAACAGATCAGGGAAGAACGTACCGCATTCATGAAAGAACTGGCCGAAGGGGATACGGTCCAGGGCAAGGTAATTAAGCTGATGTCTTACGGCGCCTTTATTGAACTTGCGCCTGGTGTGGAAGGCATGGCTCATATTTCCGAATTGAGCTGGTCCCGGGTGGAAAAGCCTGAAGAAGTGGTCCGGGTGGATGATATCCTGCCTGTCAAGGTGCTGAAGATTGAAAAACCCCTTTCCGACTCCCCTAAAATATCCCTGTCTGTTAAACAGACCTCGGGCAACCCCTGGGATAACATCGGGACCACGTTCAGTGCCGGAGACCAGGTTAGCGGTAACGTGGTGCGTCTGACCTCTTTCGGGGCTTTTGTGGAGATCGCCCCGGGCATTGACGGTCTGGTTCATATATCTGAAATAAGCCATGTGAAAAGGGTGCTGCGCCCCGAGGACGAGGTTAGTGTCGGTGAAACCATTCAGGTGGTGATCAAGGCCATTGACATGGACAGTAAGCGGATTTCACTGAGCATGAAAGATGCGGCCGGCGATCCCTGGACCGGTGTTCTGGCCAAATATCCCGTGGGCAGTGTCGTGGATGGTGCCCTGGAGAAAAAGGAAGGCTTTGGATTCTTTATCCGTCTGGAACCCGGTATTACGGGCCTGATGCCTATGTCAAACCTGCGGCAGTCCGCAAACGCAGGAAAAATTGAGTCTCTCAAACCCGGAGATGCGCTACAGGTACTGGTTCAGGAGGTGGATGAGGATAACCGGCGTATGACCCTGGCGCCCCCGGACCAGAAATCTTCAGGCAATTGGAAGCAGTTTGCAAAAAGTGCCAAGGGGGGGTCTTCCTTTGGGTCCATGGAAAGCATTTTGCGCGCAGCCCTGGACAAAAAGAAATAGGTTGCGTCTTGTGTTTAACATGTCAGCAATGTTTATCACCGATTTTGACGGCACCCTGCTCACGGACCACAGGCGTATCCGTGGCCGGGATCTGAATACCCTGGCCGGGTTGAGGTCTGCCGGTGTGGTCACGGTTATTGCCACAGGGCGCAGCCTTTATTCTTTCAGGCGTGCCCTTAAGCATATGGGAATTGGTCCGGAAGATCTGCCCCTGGATTATCTGATTTTTTCCACCGGCGCCGGTATCATGGCCTGGCCCGGGGATAATTTGATCCGTTCCTGTTCCATCCCTAAAGACGGGGTCTTGGAAATTGCAGCATGTTTTGATCGATTGGGCTTTGATTATATGATCCACAAGGCCATCCCCGACACCGCATATTTTTTGTTTAAAGCCATATCCGGCCGCAATTCGGATTTTGCCCGGCGAATAGAAATGTATTCGGATTTTGCAACCCCCCTTGAGGCGGGTTGCACGATTTATGACCAGTCTACTGAGGTTCTGGCCATTGTACCCGGCAGATTTCCCCGGGAGCAGCTGAATGCGCTTCGCCGTGAACTGTCCGGGTTCAGCGTAATTCAAGCCACCTCCCCTTTGGACCATAAATCTTCATGGATAGAGGTGTTTCCTTCCGGGGTAAGCAAGAGTGCGTCATCCCAATGGCTGGCCCGGCATCTTGGTGTCGGCCGGGGAATGGTGACTGCTGTGGGGAACGATTACAATGACGAAGACCTTCTGGACTGGGCAGGTCAGAGTTTTTTGATGGATAACAGCCCGTCGTCCATGAAAAGTAAATTTATAGCTTTAGGCTCCAATAATGAATGTGGGGTGAGCCTGGTCGCAATGTCGGCAGGACTTCTAACCTGAACTTTCGTCCGGGGCATCTTCTATTTCTTCCAAATTGAGGTCCGGGTAAAGTTTCTCGCAGCAATCCGGGCAGATTCCGTGGGAAAATATCAAGTGATCAAAGGCTTTTTCGATATGTTCCCATAAATCGTCCTCTCCTCTGATCTTTTTGCAGTTGGCGCAGATGGCAATGGCATGTTCGGACATATCCGGGGGATGTTTGATGAATTTTTCGTATTTACGCTGCAGTTCAATCCGTTTGGATATGTCCCTGGCCATGATAATGGCACCGGTGTCGGCCTGATCCTTACCCTGGTTGATGGGGCTGCAGGTTAGTTCCACATGTACGGTGTGTTCGTTTGCATGCACCAATTGAATTTCATACCGGCTGGTTTCGCCTTTTTTCCGGATCCGGCTCTGTTCAAGTATCGTCAAGAAACTGTCCGGGGTTGAGATTTGCTCAAGGTTCATTGATATCAGTCTGTCTGCCGGATAGCCCATCATTCTGCAGAATGCCGGATTGACAAAGGTGATATTCTCCTGGGTATCTACAGTGAGTACGCCTTCTGCAATTTGTTCGGTAATGGTCCTGTACTGTCGTTCGCTTTTTTCAATTTGTTCTCTGTATGCCTTGTTTTCGTGAGTCAGTCGCCGGTTTTCAAAGACTTTGCTTACCACATGAATAATAATGTCCAGGTCAATTATGGGCTTGGAAATATAATCCTTGGCACCCATCTTAAGGGCCTGGATGACATCCTGTTTTTTACCGGCGCCGGAAATGACAATCATGGGCAGATCCGGCTCAAATTTATGGATGGTACGCATGACCTCAAGGCCATCCATGACCGGCATTCGCAGATCCGTGATGACCACATCCACGTTTTCCCGGAAAAACAGATCCAGTCCCACATGCCCGTTTTCTGCCATAAAAACCCGGTATCCTTCATCCTCGAATAAAATCCCCAGGCTTTCCCTGATGGAGATCTCATCGTCTATAATTAGAAGCGTTTCCTGGTGCATAGTTTATCGTTTATTCGCCGGGTGTCACTCTCCGGCATTGGGTTGGAATGTTTTTGTAATAGATTCTACGAAAAGAAGACTATAACAGATCCCTGGAATAAATGTAAATCAAAGATTTTTAATTAATTGCGCCATATCCCTGACTGCTGTGTCCATGCCAGTTATGACAGCCTTTGAGATAATGGCATGTCCAATGCTGTATTCAGTGATCTCCGGCAGTCCCTTAAACGCCTTGATTGAATGGTAACAAATTCCGTGTCCGGCATGAACGCCTAATTTCAGGCGGGCACCGATTTTTGCCGCATCCACAATCCGTGTGTATTCCCTTTCCCGGTCATACGACGTTGTGGCATCGCAGAATGCGCCGGTATGTATTTCAATGGCATCGGCATCAATTCTGTGGGCCATTTTGATTTGATCCAGGTCCGGGTCGATGAAAATACAAACCTTGATTCCGGAATTCTTCAAGGTGATTACGGCCTGGCGGATATGTTCCATGTGGGCAATCACATCAAGTCCGCCCTGGGTGGTAATTTCCTCTCTTTTTTCAGGTACCAGGGTGACGGTTTCGGGTTTGATGTCCAGGGCAATGCCCAGCATTTCACTGGTGGCTGCCATTTCAAGTATCAATCGGGTTTTTATTGTCTGGGAAATCAGCCGGACATCGCGTTCCTGGATGTGGCGGCGGTCTTCCCGCAGATGTACCACAATGGCATCTGCCCCGGCGGTTTCAGCGGCCAGGGCGGCTTGAACCGGTTCCGGGTATTTGGCGCCTCTTGCCTGGCGCAGGGTTGCTACATGGTCAACATTTACTGCTAATTCAGCCATTTTTATATCCTTTCGCTCTATTTAGAATGCGGTCAGATCAATATTTTTTTCTATGCGCCTGAGAAGTTCCAGGCTTTTTTCTTCCATTTCCCGGGCCTGATTCTCCCCCAATTCATGGTCAAACCCAATCAGATGAAGAATACCGTGTATCAATAATTGAGACATCCGTTCATCCGTGGAAATTCCTGCGGCTATGGCTTCGGCCTCTGTCGTATCAAGGGAGATCACCACATCCCCGAGAAGTCCCGGGGTAATATCTGAAAATTCTCCCTCCTGCATGGGAAATGAGAGCACATTGGTCGGCTTGTCTTTGCCCCGGTATGTCCGGTTCAGATCCCTGATCTGGGCATCATCCGTGATCACAATGGAAATTTCGTGGTTATCGAAGTCCAAGGCGTTTAAGATCTGTTCGGTCTTTTTGTACAGAGAGCTTGTTGTCAGCCTCTCCTTTTGGCGGTTGTCTATCAGTATCTTTAGGTTTTCCATTCTTTTTGTCCTGCTTTTTATCCTGGGGCTTGTCCGTGTATTCAATGCGGTTGTGATAAATAGAGGTTAAAATAGTATTAAAACTTTTGGCGATCTGGTGCAGATCTTTCAGCGTCATTTCACACTCTTCGAGCTGGCCGTCGGCAAATATGTCATTGATCAACTCTTTTACACGGCCCTTGATTCTGGATGGGGTAGGGCGCTCAAGTGCCCGGGTTGCCGCTTCTGCGACATCCGCGAGCATGACAATACCCGCCTCCCTTGTCTGGGGCTTGGGACCCGGGTATCTGAAATCATCTTCATTAATCTTTTCATTTCCGGCTTTCCGGCTTTTGTTATAAAAATATTTTATCAGGGATGTGCCGTGGTGCTGGCTGATGCCTTCCACAATTTCATTGCCCAGTTTGTATTTTTTGGCCATTTCCACGCCTTTTTTAACATGGCCGATGAGAATCAATGCGGACATGGACGGGGAGAGTTTATCATGGCGGTTCCGCCCGTCAGACTGATTTTCAATGAAATACATGGTTTTGTCCAGTTTGCCGATGTCATGGTAATATGCCATGACCTTGGCCTTGAGACTGTCTGCATGGATGGCGGATGCGGCAGCTTCCGCAAGGGTTGCCACGATGACACTGTGATTGTAAGTACCCGGGGCCTCGATCATTAATTTTTTAATCAGGGGCTGGTCCAGATTTGAAAATTCCAGCAGTTTTGCCGCCGTGGTGTAATTGAACAGGACTTCGATTAACGGTGTGAATCCCACTGTAAGAATGGCCGCAAATACACCGCCGCCCACGGCCATTGTCACCTGTTTAAGCAATATTCCCCAGGGCAGTACCTGGGAAGGCATGAAAAATCCCAGGGCAATGGCAAGGCACCCATTGAACAACGCCAGTTTAAACCCGGCAACAATGAAATGGTGACGTTCGTTGCGTTCCTTGATCCAGTAAGCCGCTGTGATACTGGACAGAAAAAAGAACAAAAAGACCTGGAACTCGCAACCAAAGGATATGGTGCATAAACTGCAAAGTATCAAAGAAAAATACAGGGCAATGTCAAACCCCAGGAAAATACAGGTGATCATGGCTGCGGCCGGCACAGGTACCACCATATATATTGCGTTTGAGGCTATTTGGCCGGATATTTCCGGATTTGAGGTGTGGGCAATATACACGGCAAGCTCGGTAAATCCGATATAAAGTAAAAGGCCCAGGGTCAAAAAGGTCATGTGTTTGTTCATGTACCGGCCAAGCTTGGGATGATTTTTGAGGTAAAGAAAATAAATCACAATCAGCAACAGGCTGGTGAACATGCAGATGCCGATAATGGTCATGATAACATCTTTATCCTCGATCTGCTCGCTCAGGGCGTTGAGCTTGATCAGTTTGAGTTCATCAACCCGCTCTCCTTCCCGAATGATCATTTCACCGGCCTTGATCTGGTAAAGGGTGGGTTTGATGCCTGTCTGGGCTTCCCGGATGCGCTTTTTTGTTTCATTTTTATTCAGCGTGATATTGGGCCGCAAAAGCCGCTGGCAGATATCCACAATCAGGTTGGCAAGACTGTAGTTGATGCCTTTCAGGATGGGCTGCCCCACGACCCTTACCATGGTCTTGGCCTGGTCTGGTCCGTAGAACACCTTGAGGTCGGCAATAACACGTTCTTTGTTGGACTGAATGGTTCTCAGGGTGATCCCTTTTTCTTCTTCAGCCAGAAGTATCTCTTTGTTGCTCACGACCCCGTTGGTTAGAATCGTGTCAATAATGGCAGTCAGGTGTCCTGTAATCTCTTCGGAAAATTTTTCATTGAACAGGATTTGAAATGCCCCTTTGGAAATTTTTATGCCCAGTTTTTTTTCAAATTCGGGCTTAAATGCCAGGGCCATGGAAAAGGAGGTCTCCAAAGATTCAGGTGGGTCAACGCCCTGGGCATTGTCCCGGGGTTCGAACATCTGTCGTCCGAAATGCATGGCGGATGTAATGCCGGCGTTTATATTTTTTAACAGGTTGGCATCAAAATCATATACAGCCCTGATTGATGTTTTGGCATAATCCATTTTGGCCAGGTTGGTGGCCTTGTCTTCTATAAAGAAATCTTTGGGGGCTTTGATGTCCCTGCCGGCCACATCCCCTATTTTATATACATATGATTCAGTGGTGTGGTCAAAGGTCTGGGCCAGGGCAAACAGACCCACCACCAGAAGAAACAGTACCGGCGGGAGATACGGGGTGGATGACAGGACTTTTTCGGCCTGCTTGAACCACCCTTGGTTATTTGCTCTTTTCATAAGCGTCTATAATGTCGGACACCAGTCGGTGCCGGACAACATCTTCCTTTGAGAATTCTATAAATGAGATTCCCTTTATCCGGGCAAGCAGCTTTTTGGCTTCGACCAGCCCTGATTTTTTTCCTCCGGGCAGGTCTGTCTGGGTAATATCACCTGTAATAATGGCCTTTGAAGCATATCCAATCCGGGTCAAAAACATTTTCATCTGCTGGGAGGTGGTATTCTGGGCCTCGTCCAGGATGATAAATGCATTGTTCAGGGTTCTGCCCCTCATAAATGCAATGGGTGCGATCTCAATCGTTTCCTGCTCAATATAGGCTCTGGCTTTGTCAAAATCAAGCATATCATAAAGGGCATCATACAGGGGCCGCAAATATGGATTTATCTTTTCAGCCAGGTCGCCGGGAAGAAACCCCAATGCCTCTCCCGCTTCCACGGCAGGACGGGTGAGAATGATTTTTTCTACATCTCCTCTTGTGAACGCTGCAACGGCCATGGCCATGGCAAGGTAGGTTTTACCGGTACCGGCCGGACCAATGCCGAAAAGGATGTCATTGGATTTTATGGCTTCGGTGTATGCCAGCTGGGTAGGCGTCCGGGGGGTAATGGGCTTGTTTTTGGCCGTTAGCATTATTGTTGTGGTAAAAATTTTTTTCAAGGGGGCTGCCCCACCTTGTTGAATCGCATTGATGGCTGCATCCAGAACGGCAGGTGTCAGCCGGATTTTTTCTTCCATAAGGTCATAAAGCTGGCTGATCAGATCAATGGCCTTGTCTGTTTTTTTTTCTGAACCCGTGACTGAAATTG